>NZ_JBSHKH010000052.1:0-52448 GCF_053643595.1 Streptomyces sp. NPDC055506
CCCAGGTGTAGGCGCCGCGCGGCACGGAGGTGGCGATGGTGGGGATCCGGGCCTCGTGCCAGCCGATGCCGGTGTTGATGATCGTCGCCCCGGCCGCCTCGACGGCCTTGGCGAGGGTGATCACCTCGTCGAGCGTCGAGCCGCCCGGGACGAGGTCGAGCATGGACAGCCGGTAGACGACGATGAAGTCCTCGCCGACCGCCTCGCGCACACGCCGCACGATCTCCAGCGGGAAACGCGTGCGGTTCTCGTACGAGCCGCCCCAGCGGTCGGTGCGCTGGTTGGTGTGCCGGGCGATGAACTCGTTGATGAGGTAGCCCTCGGAGCCCATGATCTCCACGCCGTCGTAGCCGGCGTGCCGGGCCAGGCGGGCCGCGCGGGCGTAGTCGTCGATGGTCCGCTCGATGTCGGCGTCGCTCAGCTCGCGGGGCGGGAAGGGGCTGATGGGCGCCTGGAGCGGGCTGGGCGCGACGAGGTCCTGGTGGTAGGCGTACCGGCCGAAGTGCAGGATCTGCATCGCGATCCGCCCGCCCGCGTGGTGCACGGCGTCGGTGATGACGCGGTGCTGCTCGGCCTCCGCCTCGGTGGTGAGCTTCGCGCCGCCCTCGTACGGGCGCCCCTCGTCGTTGGGTGCGATGCCGCCGGTGACGATCAGGCCCACTCCCCCGCGGGCGCGGGCGGCGTAGAAGGCGGCCATGCGCTCGAAACCGCCGTCGGCCTCCTCCAGGCCGACATGCATGGAGCCCATGAGGACCCGGTTGGGCAGGGTCGTGAAGCCCAGGTCGAGGGGGGTCAGCAGGTGCGGGTAACGGCTCATCGGGCCCTCCGTGCGCGGTGTCGTCCCCGTAGTTCTAGAGGACTACCGACGTTTATGCAACTAGTTGCATAAGGTGATGGAGGGCACAGTAGGGCTACGACCAGGGGATCACCGGCTCTCGAGGCGCACGTGCAGTTCCTTCTCCTGGTCGCCGGGGACCGTGGTCAGGTCCTGCACGGCGAACAGGGAGTCCAGCCTCAAGCGGAACTGTTCGATCGCCCAGTACCCGCCGTGCAGGTCCGCGTCGACGGAGGACGACAGCCGGGCCGGCCGCGCGCCCTCGTGCGCGTCGGCGACGTCGAAGGTGCCGAGCCACACGGTCGGACGGGTCTCGTGCAGTTCCTCGGGCACGTCGTCGGCGCACCGGTCCGACTCGAAACAGGCGCACAGCGTGTCGAACACGATCCGGGCGTCGTGCTTGCTGCATCCGCTGATCTCCACCGAGACGGAGTGGGGGTGCGGTCGCTCAAGGTCCATCGTGACGCTCCTCTACTGGTCACGCTGCCGTATCCGCCCCTACCCCAGCAAAGCACCACCTTCCGACGAGCACTACCGGCGGCGGCCCGGCAACGGTGACCGGTTTGCGGGGCGGTACGCGCCGTGTTGGGAGATGGTGGAAGGTGACGGAAGGGGCCTCGAGAAAACGGCTCCGCGCGGTAGAACATGGGATGTCGGCACCATGACGGCGTGCCGCGAGGATCGGCGAAGGCGGGGCGTGGGATGAGTGCAGCCGGGTCTCCCGTGGCCGAGGGCGACGAGCCACCGCGCGGGTCGGCGCGTCCGAGCGGGCTGCTCGACGTCCTGCGCGTGGCCTCGGTGGTCCTCGACTCCGAGGGCCGCATCGTGCTGTGGAGCCCGCAGGCCGAGGAGCTGTTCGGGTACGAGGCGCGGGAGGCGCTCGGGGAGTACGCCGCCCGCATCATGGTCCACGAGCAGCACGTCGACCTCGTGGTCAAACTGTTCGCGGACGTCATGGGCACCGGGCAGAGCTGGGCCGGCGCCTTCCCCATCCGCCACAAGGACGGCAGCACACGTCTCGTGGAGTTCCGCAACATGCGGCTGCTGGACGACGAGGGTGACGTCTACGCGCTCGGTCTGTGCGCCGACCAGTCGACAGTGCACCGGCTGGAGCGGGAGGTGGCGCTGTCGACGCGGATGATCGCGCAGTCCCCGATCGGGCTGGCCGTGCTGGACACCGAGCTGCGGTACGTCTCGGTCAACGCGGCACTGGAGGAGCTCAACGGCTTGCCGGCGGAGGAGCACCTGGGCCGTACCGTCCACGAGGTGGTGCCGCAGATGGACGTCGAGGCGCTGGAGGCCGCGGCGCGCCGGGTCCTGGACACCGGCAGGCCGGTCGTCGACCAGTCCACGATCGGCCGCACCCCGGCCGATCCGGACCAGGACCACGCCTGGTCGATCTCGCTGTACCGGCTGGAGAACGCGTTCGGGACCGTGCTGGGCGTGGCCGTCTCGATCGTCGACGTCACCGAGCAGTACCGGGCGGGCATCGAGGCCGAGGCCGCGCGGCGGCGGCTGGCCCTGATCGCGGACGCGTCCGGCCGGATCGGTACCTCGCTGGACCTGGACCGGACGGCCCGCGAGCTCGCCGACGTGGCCGTGCCGGAACTCGCCGACATCGCGGCCGTCGATCTGCTCGACGCGGTGGTGCAGGGCCGGCGCACCAGCCTCGGTCCCGCCGAGTCGGCCGTGATCCGTGCGCTGGCGGTCCAGGGGTATGACTCGGCCGAGGCCTTGGAGGCGGCAGACCCTCCGGGGCAGGTGGCCCGGTACGCTCCCGACCGGCTCGTCACCCAATGCGTGCGCACGGCCCGGCCCGTGATGCTGCCGCAGGTCACGGACGAGGATCTGCCGCGTATCGCCCGTTCCCCGGAGGCGGCGAAGCTGCTGGGCCGGGCCGGGGTGCACTCCTATCTGGCCGTACCGCTGATCGCGCGCGGCGAGGTGCTGGGGGCGCTGGATCTCAAGCGCACCCGCAATCCGCTGCCGTTCGCCGAGGACGACCTGCTGCTGGCGCGCGAGCTGGCCGCGCGGGCGGCCGTGCAGATCGACAACGCCCGCTGGTACCAGAGCGCCCGGGACACCGCGCTCACCCTCCAGCGCAGCCTGCTGCCCAGTCATCCGCCCGTGACGGGCGGTCTCGAGGTCGCCTCCCGCTACCAGCCGGCCGGGGCCACCAGCGAGGTCGGCGGCGACTGGTTCGACGTGATCCCGCTGGACGGCGGCACGACCGCGCTCGTCGTGGGCGACGTGATGGGCAGCGGCATCCCCGCGGCGGCGACCATGGGCCGGCTGCGTACGGCGACCAACACCCTGGCCTCCCTCGACCTCGACCCGGCCCGTCTCCTGGAGCACCTCGACAAGATCACCGAGGGACTGGAGCAGGCCATCGCCACCTGCGTCTACGCCGTCCACGACCCGCATCTGCGGCAGTGCCGGATCGCCAACGCCGGGCATCTGCCACCGGTGCGCGTCCGGGCCGGCCACCCCCCGGAGCTGCTCGACCTGCCGACCGGGGTGCCACTCGGCGTGGGCGGTGTCGCCTTCTCGACGACCACCGTCGACCTCGAGCCGGGCGACCGCCTGGTCTTCTACACCGACGGCCTGGTCGAGACCCGCCGCGACCCGCTCGACGAACGCCTCGACACCCTCCTGTCCATGCTCGAGGGCCCCGACCGCCCCTTGGAGGAGGTCTGCGACCTGCTCCTGCGCACGCTCCACGAGCCGGACAACTTCGACGACGTGGCGCTGCTCATCGCACGGGCGACGGCCCCGGACTGAGCCGCGCCTACTGCCTCACCCCGATCACCACGTGCGCGTACAGCTCCTCCGAGACGGCCAGGCGGGTCGTCAGGCCATTGTGTTCGAAGGTGGCGACGGCGGCCGGTGCCTGATGCCGGCTGGTCTCCACCAGGACGCAGCCGCCCGGGGCGAGCCAGCGGGGTGCCTCGGCCGCGACCCGGCGCAGGACGTCAAGGCCGTCCGTGCCGCCGTCGAGGGCGACCCGCGGCTCGTGGTCACGGGCCTCGAGGGGCAGCAGGCCTATCTCGTCGCTGGGCACGTACGGCACGTTGGCCGCGAGGATGTCGACGCGGCCGAGCAGCTCGCCGGGCAGCGCCTCGAACAGGTCGCCCTGGTGGACGTCACCCCCGGCGGTGGCGACGTTGCCGCGGGCGCAGCCCACGGCGACGGGATCGATGTCGGCGGCGTGCAGTTCGACGCGGCCCAGCCCGGCGGCCAGCGCCGCGCCGACGGCACCCGAGCCGCAGCACAGGTCCACGACGACGGTGGCGCCGGGCGCCTGGGCGAGGGCCTGTTCCACCAGGAACTCGGTGCGGCGGCGCGGCACGAAGACGCCGGGGGCGACGGTGACGCGCAGGCCCCGGAACCCGGCCCAGCCCACGACGAGTTCGAGCGGCAGACCCTCGACGCGGCGCTCGACCATGGCGGCCGCTTCGGCCGGGGTGCGCGCGGTGGAGAGGATCAACTCGGCCTCGTCCTCGGCGAAGACGCACCCCGCCGTGCGCAGGGCGTCGGCCATGGAGGTACGGGACATCGGCGTGGAGGGCGGGACAGAAGACACAGACGGCATGGAAGCCAAGAGCCTTTCGAGAGCCGAAGGGCGCTCCGGCGGTCGCCTACAGGCGGCGATCCGCGCGACATCGAGGAGTGAGCACCCGAGCTGACACAGCGGTAATGGGTCTCACCTCCTCGTCTTCCGACGGCCGGGATGGTCCACAGCCGGACGGCAACATTACCCGACGGACCGGCCGCCCGGTACGGGACCGGAACCGGCCGCCCACAGGCAATGGTTGGGTTGTGCAACCATGGAGGGTGAGCAGCAGCGATGTGCGGCAACGCCCCCAGGGAGGCCAGGTGAACGCGGCCGACGCCGTGGAGACAATCCAGCGGGAGATGACGGTCTTCGCCCGCCGTGCCCGTGCCGCGGCGGGGCGCATGCACCCGGAGCTGTCGCTGGTGTCGTACACGCTGCTCGGGCATCTGGAGGAGAGCGCCGGCTGCCGCGCCACCGACCTGGCCGCCCACTACGCCCTGGACAAGTCCACCGTCAGCCGCCAGGTGGCCGCCCTGGAACGCGCCGGTCTCATCGAACGCCGCCCCGCCCCGGAGGACCAGCGCGTTCTGCTGCTGCATCCGACGGAGGCAGGCCGGCGCATCCTGGCCCAGGTCACCGAGAGCCGCCGAGCCGCATTCCGGGAGCGGCTGGCGGACTGGCCGGCCGAGGATCTTTCGCTGTTCGCCGACTACCTCGTGCGCTACAACGCGGGCTCAGAGGCCGGTGGACACGACTGAGGCGCACTGCACGTACCGTTGAATGCGCAATCACTGATCACCCGGGCCCTGCGGGGCACCGTCGGCCCGGTCCGGAGGCAGCAGCCCATGCACATCACCAGAGGCTTCACCGGACGACCGCGCGTCGACGACCCCGGCCTGCCGCCCGGCCAGTACGACGCCGGCGACGACTGGCCCGTCCTGTCCGCCGAGGTCACCCCCGACCTGGCACCCGCCGACTGGACGTTCCGCGTGGACGGCCTGGTGGACGAGCCCCGCACCTGGGACTGGGACGAGGCGCACCGGCTGCCGCCGTCGGCGTACGAAGGTGCCATCCACTGCGTGACGAGCTGGTCGAAGTTCGGGGTGCGGTTCTCGGGCGTCTCCCTGGACGCCTTCCTCGATGTGGCCCGGCCCCATGCGTCGGCGACCCATGCCGTCGCCTACTCGCACACCGGCTACACCACGAACCTCCCGCTCGCCGACCTCACCGGCGGGCGTGCCTGGATCGCCTGGGAGTACGACGGCAAACCGCTCGCCCCCGAGCACGGCGGCCCGGCGCGACTGCTGGTGCCGCACCTGTACTTCTGGAAGAGCGCCAAGTGGATCGCGGGCCTGCGGATCCTCGACCACGAGGAGCCGGGATTCTGGGAGCGGAACGGCTACCACGGGCGGGGCAACCCCTGGCAGGAGCAGAGGTACTCCGGTGACTGAGACCTTCGTGCCTCCCACGCGGTTCGCCGTGCCCGGGCGTATCGCCGTCAGCGAGCGGGCCTCCTCCGAGTGGCAGACCGCCACGCTGACCGAGATCCGCCGGGAGACCGCGCGTGCCGCCACCTTCCGGTTCGCCGTGCCCGGCTGGCCGGGGCATCTGCCCGGCCAGCACCTGATGGTGCGACTGACCGCCGAGGACGGCTACACGGCCCAGCGCCACTACTCGATCGCGTCCGCCCCGGACGACTCCGGGCACATCGAGCTGACCCTGGACCACGTCGACGGCGGCGAGGTCTCGGGCTGGTTCCACACTGTCGCCCGGCCCGGCGACCGGGTCGAGGTACGGGGCCCGGTGAGCGGCTTCTTCGCCTGGCCCGGGGACCGGCCCGCGCTGCTGATCGGCGCGGGCTCCGGTGTCGTACCGCTGATGTCGATGGTCCGGCACCACCGGGCGCGGAACCTGACCGTGCCGTTGCGGCTGGTGGTGTCCGCGCGCAGCCCCGAGGAGCTCATCTACGCCCGGGAGTTCGGCGCGGAGACGACGCCCGTCTTCACCCGCGTCGCGCCGGAGGGTGCGCCGGTGGGACGTATGGCCGCGGCACATGTGGCGCCGCTCCTGGCCGAGCAGCCGTCCGGTGGGTGGGAGACCTATGTGTGCGGCTCCAACTCCTTCGCCGAGCACGCCTCCCGGCTGCTGGTGACGGCCGGTCAGCCCGTGCACCGCATCCGGATCGAGCGTTTCGGCTGATCTCGAAGGCGCGCTGACCTCGAAGGCGCCCCCTCTCCCCCGGTGTTTCGCCCGGGTCGGCCCGGGCACCCAGCCGGAGGGCTTCGGCACACGACCGCCAGTGACTCCCGCACGCGACGACGCTGCCGGGGAGCGGACCGACGGCCCGGCCATGACGAGCGATCGATGCGCGTCGGAGGGGTACCCGATCCGGGTGGGCACTCGCACGCGTGGCATGACGCGGAGGGAGCGGGAGGTCGACATGCGAACCCGGGTGCGCGGCTGGCGCTGGCGGAGCAGTCCGCTGCGGCGCCGGTCCGATGTCGTCGAGGCGTGGACGGTGCTGGTGGTCGCCGTCCTGATGCTCGTGGGCGCGCCTCTGGCGGGAGCGGCGGCGGCCTGGTGGGCCCATGGCGAGGCGACGTCGCTCTCGGCGGAACAGCGCGCCGAGCGGCATCGCGTCCGCGCCGAGGTGGTCGGCAGGAAGGGCGACTCGCTGCCGTCGGCCCAGTCCGGCGGGCAGCACGCGTTCCGCGCGACCGTGCGCTGGACGGAGCCGGGCGAGGGGACGCGCATCGCGACGGCACCGGTCGCGGCGGGCACCCGGCAGGGCGAGGTCGTGGACGTCTGGTTCGACTCCCGGGGGCGGAACGTGCCCCCGCCGGTGGACGGCTCCGCGGTCTGGCAGCACACCCTCACCATGGGCACGTGTGCCGCGGGCGGTGCGGTGCTCGTGGTGCTTCTCGGCCACTTCGCCGTGCGCCGGGTGGCGCTGCGCCGCAGGATGGCGGAGTGGGACCAGGCATGGGCCCGTACAGAACCGGAGTGGACGCACCGCCGCGCGTGACGCGCCCATGGACGTCAGGTGACGGGGCCCGCCCCGGATCCGGGCTACCACAAAATGCCTGGCGAGTCCTCCGACCGCCCCCGTAGTGTGATCATCCGCTCTGTCTCCCGCAGCTGTTCCTCACCCAAGGCGGTCCTGCATGGCCCTGTTCGACCTTCCTCTCGATGAACTCCGCGAGTACCGCAGCGCGTCCCCCGAGCCCGAGGACTTCGACGCGTTCTGGTCCAAGACACTCCAGGAGGCGCGCGAGCACGACCTGGACGCCCGCTTCGAACCGGTCGACACGGGCCTGTCCACCGTGCAGGTGTTCGACGTGACGTTCGCCGGCTTCGGTGGTCATCCGGTCAAGGGCTGGCTGACGCTGCCGGCCGGGGCGGACGGACCGCTGCCGCTGGTCGTGGAGTTCATCGGCTACGGCGGAGGGCGCGGGCTGCCGCACGAGCACCTGCTGTGGGCGTCCTCGGGCCGGGCGCACTTCGTGATGGACACCCGCGGGCAGGGCAGCGCCTGGGGCGCGGGCGGCGGCACGGCGGACCCGGTCGGCGGCGCGCCTGCCTTCCCGGGCTTCATGACGCGCGGTATCGACGCGCCGGAGAACTACTACTACCGCCGGGTGTTCACGGACGCCGTGCGGGCCGTGGAGGCCGCCCGTTCGCACCCCCTCACCGACGCCACGCGCACCGTGGCCGTCGGCGCCAGCCAGGGCGGCGGTATCACGATCGCGGTGGGCGGCCTGGTCCCCGACCTGGCGGCCATCGCGCCGGACGTGCCGTTCCTGTGCGACTACCCGCGCGCGGCGACGCTCACGGACCGGCACCCGTACCGGGAGATCGGCCTGTACCTCAAGACGCACCGCGGCCGCGCCGCGGACGCCCTGCGCACGCTCTCCTACTTCGACGCCGTCCACTTCGCCGCCCGCGGCCGGGCCCCCGCGCTCTTCTCGGCGGCCCTGGAGGACCAGACCTGCCCGCCCTCGACGGTCTTCGCGGTCTTCAACGCCTGGAGCCACGAGGACAAGGAGATCGAGGTGTACGACTTCAACGACCACGAGGGCGGCGGTCCCTTCCAGGAGGCGGCCAAGCTGCGCTGGATGCGCTCGTACATCTGATCCGGCCGTTCACCGCCGGCGGGCTTCCGCACGGTCCCGACCAGTCGGTACGTTCTTCGCGCCCGGGCCGCTCCTCGGCGGCCCGGCCCCGAGACGGTCGGCGGAGGGGCTCATGTCCGAGAACGAGACACAGGTGCGCGGGCACTGCGACGCGCGGTTCGCCGCGGTACGCGGGGCGTTCGAGGAGAACTTCCGGGAGCGGGGCGAGCTGGGCGCCGCGGTGGCCGTCACCGTCGGCGGCACGACGGTGGTGGAGCTGTGGGGCGGCTGGGCCGACGCGGAGCGCTCCCGGCCGTGGGAGCGGGACACCTTGGTCAATGTGTGGTCCACGACCAAGGGCCCGGTGGCGCTGTGCGCGCACATCCTCGCCGACCGGGGGCTGCTGGACCTCGACGCCCCGGTCGCCGAGTACTGGCCCGAGTTCGCGGCGGCGGGCAAGGAGAAGATCCTCGTACGGCATCTGCTGTCCCACCGCGCCGGTCTGGCCGGGCTGCGCGAGCCGCACTCGCTGGAGCAGCTCTGCGACTGGGAGCTGACCACACAGCGGCTCGCGGCGACGCAGCCCTGGTGGGAACCGGGAACCCGGTCCGGCTATCACGCGCTGACCTACGGCCATCTGGTCGGCGAGGTCGTACGGCGGGTCTCGGGGCTGCGCCCCGGGGCCTTCCTGGAGCGGGAGGTGACCGCGCCGCTCGGGATCGACTTCCGCATCGGACTGCCGGAGAGGGACTCCGGCCGGGTGGCCGAGCTGGTCCAGCCGCCGGTGACGGCGAGCAGTGAACAGGCCGCCGTCTTCGCCCAGTTGGCGCCGGCGGCGATCGCGGCGCTGACCAACCCGTCGGTGGCCGCGGCCGGGGCCAACACCCCCGGATGGCGGGCCGCGGAGATCCCCGCGGCGAACGGGCACGGCACCGCGCGTGCGATCGCCGAGCTCTACGGCGTCTTCGCGGGGCGCGGGTCGTACGGGGACCACCGCGTCCTGTCCCCCGAGGCGGCCGAGCGGGTGCGCGAGGGGCAGGGCAGCTGCCGGGACCTGGTGCTCGGCGCCGGGTTCGAGAACGAGACGGAGGTGGGGCTCGGGCTGTGGCTCAGCGGAGCCAACGGCTCCTACGGACCCAACCCGCGCGCTTTCGGTCACGACGGCTTCGGCGGTTCCTGCGGGCTGGCCGACCCGGAGGCGGAGGTGTCCCTCGGGTATGTGATGAACCGTATGGGGCCTCATATCGCGGACGACCCGCGGAAGATGGCACTGGTCGACGCCCTGTACAGCGCGCTGTGACGGCGGGCTCGCGCGGTCCGGTTTCGGCCGAACCGCCCGGCCGCCCTTCCCGTCTGGTTTAGACCAATGCTAGATCTGGTGGCGCACCGAGTCCGTACCACTACCGCACGTCACCACCAGGAGGCGCGGCATGGACCGCACCACCCCGCACGACCACCCGCCGGCCGAGGAAGAGCCCTTGTACCGGCGGATCGCGACGCGATTGCTCGGCGAACTGCGCGACGGCACCGTCCCGCCCGGTGAACGGCTGCCGGGCGAACGGCGGCTCGCCGAGCACTTCGGGGTCAGCCGGGAGACCGTACGGCAGGCGCTGGAGCTGCTGCGCCGTGACGGTCTGGTCACCACCGACCGGCGCGGCAGCCACGCCACCCTGCCCGGCCTGCCGGTGGAGGCGCCGGCTTCGCTCGCCTTCCCGGTCGGCGCGGCGGCCGCCGCTCCGGGCACGGTCGCCCGCGCCACCGTCACCTGGGAGCCGCCCCCGCCGGGCCACGCCGAGGCCCTGGGGCTGGCCCCGGGCCGGCCCACCCTCGTCCACAACTACCGCTACGCGACCGCCGACGGACATGGACTGCGGACCGCCGTCACGTCCTTCTCCGCCGTGGCACTGGCGGAAGTGGAGGAGCTGGCCCGCTACCGCGACCGCGCCGACGGCACCGCCACCGCGCACCTGCGGCGGGCCTACGACTGGATGCGCCGGGCCGGTCTGACCCTGCACCACCGCGACGCCATCACCCGCCTCACCAGCACGCCGTCCGTGCGGGTCACCCGGCAGGTGCACGACCAGTACGCACGCCCGCTGGAGATCACCGACCTGGTGGTGGACGCCCGGCAGGACGCACTGGTCTACGAGTTCACCCTGCCGGGCCGGGCCGGCTAGACCGGCGACCGGGCCACGACGAGCCGTACCCGTGGGCTGCCGTCCGGTCGCCGTCCGAACTCCGGCAGCGTGTGGAGGTCCACCCGGAACCCGGCGCGTGTCAGCTCGCGCTGTACGTCCCCGAAGCGGAACGCGCGGTAGTACATGACGAACGGAGGCCGCCACAGCGCGTTGCGCACCCGCATCACCGTGTCGAAGCCGAGCAGCATCCAGTAGCCGAGCGAGCCCGGGCGGGGCGGGGCGACCAGCGGAAACGCGAAGCTGCCGCCCGGCCGCAGGACCGAGCGGACCTGGGTGAACAGGCCGGGCAGTTCACGGGGCAGGAAGTGGCCGAAGGCCCCGAAGCTGACCACCAGGTCGAAGGCGGGCGCGAAGGGCAGGGCGCGAGCGTCCGCCCTGACCCAGGAGACCGGCGGCCCCTCGGGCCTGACCCGCTCCCGGGCGATGTCGAGCATGCCCGAGCTGAAGTCGACGCCGGTGACGCGCTCCCGGCACACCCCCGCCAGCACGCCGACGCCCGCGCCCGTGCCACAGCAGAGGTCGAGGCCTGCGTCGAAGGGCCCCACGCGCCGCAGCGCCGACCCGACGGCGTCGAGGACCGCGTCGGGTGTCCGGAAGGGGGTGTGGTCGAACTTCGGCGCGAGGAGGTCGTAGCCGCGCTCGACGGACGACAGCGCCTGGACGGCGAGCTCGCGCAGACTGGGGCCTTCGGGGCTGAACATCGGCTCAGCCTAGGGGAGCTCGCTGCACGAGAACCGTGCGTACGCGTTCGCACCAGCGGAGGTTCTCCTCCTCGAAGCCGATGCCGCCCATCAGGGTGAGGTACGGGCCCACGCGGTCGGTCTCCCGCAGGTACTCCTCCTCGCTGCGGCCGGCCAGGAGGCGTTCGCGGACGCGCCGGTAGCGGGCGAGCTTGCCGCGCGCCCACGTCTCGCGCTCCTCGATCAGGGCGCGGGTGACCTCGGGGTCCGCGCCGTCCATGGCCTGGATCTTGATGAGGAGTTCGTCCCGGATGACGGTGGGCCGCCGGGGCGGTGTGGCGGCGAACGCGCACAGCTCCTCACGTCCCGCCCCGGTGAGCGTGAACATCCGCTTGTCGGGCCGCCGTTCCTGGCGTACGACCCTCGCCTCGATCAGCCCGTCCTGCGCGAGGCGCTCCAGCTCCCGGTAGAGCTCCTGCGGCGTCGAGGCCCAGAAGTTCGCGAGCGACACGTCGAACACCTTGGAGAGCTCGTAGCCCGAGGCCTCTCCTTCCAGGAGGGCGGCCAGAACGGCGTACTTCAGAGACATATGGACACGGTAGCAGCGGTTGATTAATCTCATCCGCACCTACTCAATTAATTGACTAAGGCAGGTTCGATGCGTGCATTCCGCGAGGCGATCGAGGCAGACGACCTCGACGCCGCCGAGGCGCTCCTTGCGCCGGACGTCGTGTTCACCAGTCCGGTCGTGTTCAAGCCGTACACCGGGAAGGCGATCACGGCGGCGATCCTGCGCGCCGTCTCCGGCGTCTTCGAGGACTTCCGCTACGTGCGCGAGATCAACGACGCGGACGGCCGTGACCATGCCCTCGTCTTCACCGCGCGGGTGGGCGACCGGGAGATCAGCGGCTGCGACTTCATCCACGTCGGCGAGGACGGGCTGATCGACGAATTCACCGTGATGGTGCGCCCGTTGTCAGGGGCACAGGCGCTCGCGGCGGCCATGGGCGCGCAGTTCGAGCGGATCGCCGAGGAGGCGCGAGCACGCTCCGTGTGAGCAACTCCTCTGGTTGGATGGCCCCATGACGTCCGCCGAGCACGACGCGCTGATGCGGGCCAACCAGGCCAACTGGGACGCCCGCACGCCCGTCCACCTCGCCAGCCGGTTCTACGGTCTCGACCAGAGCCTCGACCCCGAGCGCTGGTTCGCCCCCTTCGAGTGGGAGGACCTCGGCGAGCTGGCCGGGCGTGACGTGCTGCACCTGCAGTGCCATCTCGGCACGGAGACGATCGCCTTCGCCCGGCGCGGAGCCCGTGCCGTCGGCCTCGACTTCAGCGAGGCGTCGGTGGCGGCGGCGAACGGCATCGCCGCGAAGGCCGGCGCGGACGTGACGTACGTACGGGCGAACGTGTACGACGCCGTAGAAGCCCTGGACGGGCGGCGGTTCGACGTCGTCTACACCGGCAAGGGCGCCCTGTGCTATCTGCCCGACCTGGACCGCTGGGCGGAGGTCGTCGGCCGGCTGCTGCGGCCCGGCGGCCGGTTGTACATCGTCGAGTTCCATCCCCTGCTCAACTCCCTCGGCCCGAAACCCGCTCCGGGCGAAGGGCCCGAGCTGCTGCTGCGCCACGACTACCTGAGCGGCGGCGGTCCGGTACACCGGGACGCGACCCGCACCTACACGGACGGCCCGGCCGTCGAGGGCGCCACGGACAGTTACGAGTGGATGCACGGAATGGGCGAGGTCGTCAACGCGTTGACCGGGGCAGGACTCACCGTGCGGCGACTGCGGGAAGGGGACGAACTTCCCTGGCCGCGCTGGCCGCAGATGGTCCGTACGGAGTCCGGCTGGTGGCGGCTGCCCGAGCCGCGGATCCCGCTGCTGTACGGGCTGCTCGCCGGCCGCCGAGACGCTTGAGGTCCATTCCACTCCCCCGGCATCACGTTCGGTGGTAGTGTGCGAACAGCACTCGTGCACGCCCGGTCTCGGGCGCCGGTGCCAGTTCATTTCTTCTCTTTCTCGTTTCACCTTCCAGCACCGCCTCGCTGAGCAGGACGTTCTTCGTCGTAGCCATGGTGCTGTGCGGTTCTCGCCGCCCGGAGGCGTGCCCAAGGCCCTCCCTTCGCGGCTCTCTCCCCCTTCCCTTCGCATGTCCCATGCCTTCCGTCCGTGAAAGGACACACACCACCATGACCACCACACTCGAAAACCCGCCCGTCCAGCAGCAACCGCAGGCCCGGACCGCGACCGGTGTCCTCGACATCGACGCCGCCGGGAAGGGCCATCTGCGCGCCGAGAACTGCCTTCCCACACCCGACGACTCCCCGGTCTCCCCCGCGCTGATCCGCCGGTACGGCCTGCGCAAGGGCGACTACGTCGAGGGGGTGCGCGGCGACCGGCGCGCCCTGACCGACGTGGTACGGGTCGACGGCCGCGAGCCCGGGGAACTGCGGGGCCGGCGTCACTTCCGGGACCTGACACCTCTGCACCCGCACGAGCGGCTGCGCCTGGAGCACCCGGCCGCCGGGCCGGCCGGACGGGTCGTCGACCTGATCGCACCGGTCGGCAAGGGCCAGCGCGGGCTCCTCGTGGCCCCGCCCAAGACCGGCAAGACCGTCCTCCTGCAACAGCTCGCGGCCGCCGTCGCCGGCAACCATCCCGGGAGCCGCCTGATGATGCTGCTGCTCGACGAGCGGCCCGAGGAGGTCACCGACATGCGGCGCTGTGTGCGGGGCGAGGTGTACGCCTCGACCTTCGACCGCAGTGCCAAGCAGCACATCGCGCTCGCCGAGCTCGTGATCGAACGGGCCAAGCGGCTCGTCGAGGCCGGTGAGGACGTCGTCGTCCTCCTCGACTCGCTGACCCGGCTGTGCCGGGCCCACAACAACGCGGCCGCGTCCGGTGGCCGCATCCTCACCGGGGGCATCGACGCGTCCGCGCTGACCGGCCCCAAGCGGTTCTTCGGCGCCGCCCGGGCCGCCGAGGAGGGCGGCTCCCTCACGATCCTCGCCACCGCCCTGGTGGAGACCGGCTCCCGGGCCGACGACTTCTACTTCGAGGAGCTGAAGAGCACCGGCAACATGGAGCTGCGCCTGAGCCGCGAACCGGCGTCCCGCCGTGTCTTCCCGGCCGTCGACATCACCCCCTCCGGCACCCGCCGTGAGGAACTCCTGCTGCCCCCGGCCGAGTTGGCGGCCATGCACGGCCTGCGGCGCGTACTGCAGAACAGGGACGGCCAAGGCGGCCTCGAGACCCTCCTGGAGCGGATGCGCGAGACACCGGACAACGCGACGTTCCTGCGGCGCGTCCAGCCGACCCTGCCCTCGGGCTGACGGAGCCCGGCCCCTGCCGGGACGCCACTGGTGTGGCATCCGGGTGCTCGCCGACGACGTACGGCCCGGTCGTCGCCATGCGGAGCGCATCCGTTTCTACGTTAATCATATGATCCTCGGACTTTCTTTCCGGATGGCCGTATCGGCCGGTGTGCTCTGTGCGGTGGGGCTCCTGGCGGTGGTGCCCGCCGCGGCGGACGTCTCCGGCAGGGCGGAGCCCAGTGCGCCGGCCGGGCCGAGGGCGGCGGCCCCGCACCCCTCGCTGCTGCACCGCCCCGGTACCCATGTCCGCCCGCGTGCCGGGGTTCCCCGCCTCCCGGAGGTCTCCGCCCTGTCGTGGCTGGTGGCCGACGCCCGCAGCGGCGAGGTGCTCGCTGCCCACAACGCGCACCGCAGGCTGCCCCCGGCCAGCACCCTGAAGACCCTGTTCGCCCTCACGGTGCTGCCCGCGCTGCCGGGGCGCGTCCGGCACACGGTCCGTGCGGAGGAACTCCGGGGCATCGGTGCCGGCAGCAGCCTCGTCGGGGTAGCGGAGGGCCGTACCTACCGGGTCGCCGACCTCTGGCGCGGTGTGTTCCTCAACTCCGGCAACGACGCCGTGCACGTCCTGGCCGAAATGAACGGCGGCTGGGGGGCCACGGCCCGGCGGATGCAGGCCGAGGCCCGCTCTCTGGGCGCCCTCGACACGCGCGTGCTGTCGCCGGACGGCTACGACACGCCGGGCCAGGTGTCGTCGGCGTTCGACCTGGCGATCTTCGGCCGGGTGGGGCTGCGCAACCCGGACTTCGCCCGGTACTGCGCCACGGTCGAGGCGAGATTCCCGGGCGGCGGCGGCTGGTCGTACGCCATCCGCAACACCAACCGGCTGCTGAGCGGCACCCGTGGTGTGAAGCCGTACCGGGGGCTGATCGGTATCAAGAACGGCTACACCAGCAAGGCGGGCAGCACGCTCGTCGCGGCGGCGCGCCGGGGCGGGCGCACCCTCGTCGTGACGGTGATGAACCCTCAGGCGGGCGGCGGGGCCGCCGTCTACGAGGAGGCACGCTCGCTGCTCGACTGGGGGTTCCGGTCAGCCTCGAGGGTCGAACCGGTGGGCTCGCTCGAGACCTCGCGGCGGGCCTCCGCGCGGCCGGGAGCGACCACGCTGCCCGCGGCCGCCGCCGCGGCCGTGCCGGAGGAACCCACCTCCGCCTGGACCGAGGCTGGCCTGATCGTGGGTGCCGTCGGGCTGGGCGCGGCGGTCGTGGTGCTGGTGCTGCGACTCCCGGTCCGCCGGTCGGAAGGGAGTTGACCGACCGGCAGCCACAGCAGCAGGCCCAGGGTGATCCAGGCGTAGGTGTTGCTGCCCAGGAACCCGTCGACGCCGGACGCGTCGTCGAACCACAGCCACACCACGCTGGTGCACAGCACCGCGTACAGGGCGCCCGCGATCCGCGGGTGCCCCGTACGGACCAGCACGGCGAACGACGGCAGCAGCCACACCAGATGGTGCACCCAGGTGATCGGGCTGACCAGACAGGCGGCGAGGCCGGTCAGGGCGAACGCGGCCGTCCAGTCCTCCGCGGCGACCGCCCGCCGCACCCGCAGCGCCCACACGCCGAGGATCAGCAGCACCGCCACCGCCCACACCGCCCGGTCCGGTTCCCCCAGCCGGGCCAGAATGCCCTGCACCGACTGGTTCGAGACGTAGCCGAGGCGCCCGATGCGGCTGGTGTCCCACAACGCGTCGGTCCAGTAGAAGCGCGAGGCGTCCGCGTCGACCCAGGCCGCGAGTGCCGTGGCCCCGAGGGCGACGGCCGTGGCGAGAGCCGCGGCGCGCCACCGCCGGGCCACCAGCAGCAGTCCGATGAACAGCGCCGGCGTGAGCTTGATCGCGGCCGCGAGCCCGATGCCGACGCCCGCCAGGCGCCCGCGTCCGGTGGCGAGCAGCGCGGCGTCGGTGAACACGAGAGCCAGCAGCAGCAGGTTGACCTGACCGAAGCTGAAGGTGTCGCGGAGCGGTTCGAACAGTGCGAGCAGACAGGCGATCAGGGCCCAGCCGTACCAGCCGTGGCGGCGCCATCCTGGGCCGGAGAGCAGGCGCAGGATCACGGCCAGGGCCGCCAGGTTGAGCAGCAGCGCGGCGGCGATCGCGGCGCGCAGGTCCAGCAGGGCCATCGGCAGCATGGCGACCGCGGCGAACGGCGGGTAGGTGAAGCCGTACGTGGTGCCGGGCACCCGGTAGTCGTAGATCCGGCCGCCGTGATGGACCCAGGTGTCGATGCTGCCGTAGTAGACGCGCAGGTCGAACCAGTCGCGCAGCAGGGGCACGGTGGCGGTGAAGACGGTCACCACCGTGGCGAGGGCGAGCAGGAGCAGCAGCCGTCCGCGGTCGGTGCGCGGCAGGGCCGGGGTCATGCCGCGCGTCCCAGCGCCGGGGCGAGTTCGGCCTGGCGGGCCTGCCACAGCACGACCACCGCGAGTGCGCCGCCGGAGACGGCGAGGACGAGTTGTCCCGTGTCCGCCGCGCCGCCGCTGGGCAGGACGCAGAGCGCGAGCACCCCGGTCACGGCCGCCGTGCGGTGGCGTACGGAGGTGCTGGGCGTGGCGGCGGCGATGAGGAACAGGCCCCACAGGGCGTACCAGGGGCGGATCGCCGGGCCGAGGGCGGCCACCGCCGCGAGGCTCAGGCCGAGCGCGTAGACCGGTCGTGGGCGCAGCCGGAGCCATATCAGCACGATCGCGACCACGGCCGCCGCGATGCCGAGCGCGTGCCAGGCGGGGATCGCCAGGGGCGCGAGATCGCTGCCCAGGTGTTCCAGCAGGGCCCCGGTGGCTCGGCCGAGCAGGGTGGTCAGGGCCCAGTTCTGGGGTGAGACGGGGGTGTTCAGGGCGCCTATCCAGCCGTATCCGGTGCCGGCCACGGCCGTGGCGGCGACGGTCGTCCCCGCGGCGGCGACAGTGGTGGTCAGGAGCGCCTTGGCCGGACTGCGGCCGGCGCGGACCTGAAGGACGACGACGGCGGCGAGTCCTAGGACGGCGGGGGCCTTGACCAGGGCGGCGAGCGTGACGAGGACGGCGCCGAGGATCGGCCACCGGCCGAGCGCCGCCACCAGGCCGACGCCGAGCAGGCCGAGCATGACGGCGTCGTTGTGGGCGCCCGCGACCAGATGCAGCAGGACGAGCGGGTTGAGGGCGCCCAGCCACAGCGCGGCGGACGGGTCGGCACCGCTGTGGCGGGCGAGCCGGGGCAGTGCGGCCGCCATGAGGGCCACGCCGGCGAGCGCGACGAGCCGCATCCCGAACAGCCCGGCGGGCAGTTCTCCCCGGGTCAGCCCGGACAGGGCCGCCGCGACGGCGAGGAACACCGGGCCGTACGGGGCTCCGGTGTGCCGCCAGAGCGGGGCGACCTCGTCGGCGAGCGGGCCGCCGAGCCGGGACGGCCCGTGCGCGTAGACGTCCATATGGGCGTCGACCATCGCCCCCTGGGCGAGGTAGCTGTAGACGTCCCGGCTGAACAGCGGCGGGGCGAGCAGCAACGGCGCCGCCCAGACGGCTAGGACGAGCAGCAGGGCACGGGGAGTGGGCGGCCGCGGCCCGCGCACCAGCCTGCCCAGCAGCGCCCAGGCGGCGATCAGCAGGACGACGCCGAAGTAGACACCGACCAGACCGAGGGCCGCGCCGGCGGAGGCCGGGTGGAGGAGGTCCCGTACGGGCAGGGCGCCGGCCGTCTCACCGCCCGCCGCGAGGAAGGCGGTACCGGCCAGACCGAGTATCTGGCAGCGGCGGAGATCGACGGGGAAAGCCATGGCCAACACTCGGGCAGCCTGTCAACGCGGGGTGGCGTTCACACGACGCGGGGCTCTCCGGAAGGAAGCCGGGGTGTGACAGGCCGGTGATCAGGTGCCGGCCGGTGGGGGGCTTGTCGCGCCCACGCGGCGGTAGCCGCAAATCGACCACGCCCCGCGCCACTGAAGGGGCGCTCGACAAGACGCCTTCAGAACACCGACAGGCCTGTCAGCGTCGTGAAACGGTCGAGGGCTGCCACACCCGCCACCGAATTGCCCCGTTCATCCAGGCCCGGGCTCCACACGCACAGCGTGCAGCGGCCCGGGACGACGGCGATGATGCCGCCGCCCACGCCGCTCTTGCCGGGCAGCCCCACGCGGTAGGCGAAGTCACCGGCCGCGTCGTACGTGCCGCAGGTCAGCATGATCGCGTTGATCTGCTTGGCCTGGCTGCGGGTGAGCAGTCGGGTGCCGTCGGCGCGGACGCCGTGGCGGGCCAGGAAGGACGTGGCGAGGGCGAGGTCGGCGCAGGACGCGGTGATCGAGCACTGCCGGAAGTACTCGTCGAGCAGGACCGGCACCGGGTTGTCGATGTTGCCGTAGGAGGCCATGAAGTGGCCGAGGGCGGCGTTCCGGTCGCCGTGCGCCGTCTCGGAGGCGGCGACCTCCTCGTCGAAGTCCAGGCCGGGATTGCCGCTCTCCGCCCGCAGGAACGCCAGCAGTTCGCCCGAGGCCTCGCCGGTACGGGTGTGCAGCCGGTCGGTGACGACGAGGGCGCCCGCGTTGATGAACGGGTTGCGCGGGATGCCGTTCTCGTACTCCAGCTGGACGAGGGAGTTGAAGGGGTTGCCGGAGGGCTCGCGGCCCACGTGCTCCCACAGGGCGTCGCCCTCGCGGGCCAGATCGAGGGCGAGGGTGAAGACCTTGGTGAGGGACTGCGCGGAGAACGGCTCCCGCCAGTCCCCCACGCCGTACACACTGCCGTCGGGTTCGGCGACGGCCATGCCGAACCGGCGCGGGTCGCGGGCGGCGAGTGCCGGGATGTAGTCGGCGGGCCGGCCGCGGCCCGGGGTCCGCTCGATCTCCTCGGCGATGCGCTCCAGGACCGGCTGGAAGGTCGTCGGCGATGTCATGATCACTATTGTCCCTCCGGGCCGGTCCCGGTGCGCTCGACAGGCCCTGGGTCAGACCGCCGGAGCCGGGCCGCTGCCCGCCAGGACCTCCGGGCGCAGCAGGCCGGCGAGTGTCTCTGCGGGCAGCAGGCCCTTTTCCAGGACGAGTTCGGCGACGCCCCGGCCGGTGGCGAGGGCCTCCTTGGCGATGTCGGTGGCCGCCGTGTAGCCGATGTGCGGGTTGAGGGCGGTGACCAGGCCGATGGAGTTCTCGACGGTGGCGCGCAGTGCCTCGGTGTTGGCGGTGATGCCAGCCACGCAGCGTTCGGCGAGGGTGAGGCAGGCCGCGCGCAGATGGGTGATGGACTCCGACAGGGAGTGCAGGATGATCGGCTCGAAGGCGTTGAGCTGGAGCTGTCCGGCTTCGGCGGCCATGGTGATGGTGACGTCGTTGCCGATCACCTCGAAGGCGACCTGGTTGACGACCTCGGGGATGACCGGGTTGACCTTGCCGGGCATGATGGACGAACCGGCCTGCACCGGCGGCAGGTTGATCTCGCCCAGGCCGGCGCGCGGTCCGGAGGACAGCAGCCGCAGGTCGTTGCAGCTCTTGGAGAGCTTGACCGCGATGCGCTTGAGCACGCCCGACATCTGGACGAAGGCGCCGCAGTCCTGGGTCGCCTCGACCAGGTTGGCCGCGGTCACCAGGGGCAGGCCGGTGAGGGCCGCGAGATGGCGGCGGGCGGACTCGGCGTATCCGGCGTGGGCGTTGAGACCGGTGCCGATCGCCGTGGCACCCAGGTTGATCTCATGGATCAGCTCGACGGCCTCGGCAAGACGGGACCGGTCCTCGTCAATCATGACCGCGTATGCGGAGAACTCCTGCCCGAGCGTCATCGGGACCGCGTCCTGCAACTGTGTACGGCCCATCTTGAGCACATCGCGGAACTCGACGGCCTTGAGGGCGAACGTGTCCTGGAGCACGGACATCGCGTCGAGCAACCCGCGCACCGCGAACACCGTCGCGATCTTGACCGCTGTCGGATAGACGTCGTTGGTGGACTGGCCGAGGTTGACGTCCTCGTTCGGGTGCAGGAACTGGTACTCGCCCTTGGCGTGGCCCAGCAGCTCAAGCGCCCGGTTCGCGATCACCTCGTTGGCGTTCATGTTCGTCGACGTCCCGGCACCGCCCTGCACGACATCGACCACGAACTGGTCGTGCAGCTTGCCGTCGCGGATCTCCCGGCAGGCGGCGACGATGGCGGCGGACTTCCTCGGGTCCAGCAGACCGAGTTCCTCGTTGGCGAGGGCGGCGGCCTCCTTGACGGCGGCGAGGGCGTCGATCAGATGCGGGTAGGCGGAGATGGGCGTGCCCGTGATGGGGAAGTTCTCCTTGGCACGCAGCGTATGGACACCCCAGTAGGCGTCGGCGGGCACCTCACGGTCACCGAGCAGATCGTGTTCGGAGCGGGTGGCGGCGGTCATGAGAGTTCTTTCTGAGATAAGGGGTGGGTGAGCGCCCCTGCAGGGGCGCGGGGAACTGCGCGATCAACCACGAACAGCCCGCGGACCGGCTACCACCCGCAGTCCCCCATCGGTTCGGCGTGGTTACACGCACGCCGTGGACGGAACCGGATCCAGCGCACGCACCGGCCGCACACAGCCCACCGGTTCGCCACCGCCGAGCAGCGGCTCACCCGCGAACTCGGTGAGCAGTTCCGGGTCGACGCCGGCACGGGCCAACGCGGCGGCGGTGACCGGGACACGAGCCCGATTCGCACCGTCGGCGATCTTCACCGCCACGGCTCGCCCGTCCGCCAGCGCGGCGACCTGCACGCCCTCGAAGCCGTCCTTGGAGAGCAGCCCGGGCACGGCCCGCATCAGCGCGGCGACGTCCCGGCCGGAGCCGGAGGCCATCTCGGCGTGCTCGCGCATCGCGTCGGCCACCCGGGCCTCGGGCGTGCCCTGCGCCGCGGTGGTGACGCGGGCGGTGGCGCGGGCGAGGCCGTGCAGGGAGATGGAGAACAGGGGCGCGCCGCAGCCGTCGACGGTCACCCTGGCGATCCGCTGCCCGGTGAGGTCCTCGACGATCTCGGCGATGGCCTGCTGGAGCGGGTGGCCCGGGTCGAGGTAGTCCTCCAGGGACCAGCCGTTGAGCATGCAGGTGTAGAGCATGGCCGCGTGCTTGCCGGAGCAGTTCTGGGCGAGCCGGGAGGGCATCCGGCCCTCACGCACCCAGGCGTCCCGGACGACCGGGTCGTACGGCAGGTCAGGGACGTTGCGCAGATGGCCCTCGGTGAGCCCGGCGAGTTCGAGGATGCGCCGGGAGCCGGCGAGGTGGCGTTCCTCCCCGGAGTGGCTGGCCGCGGTCAGCGACAGCAGCTCGCCGTCGAGCGGGAGCCCGGCCCGCGCCATGGCCACGGCCTGGAGGGGCTTGAGCGCGGAGCGCGGGTAGAAGGCGGCTTCGATGTCGCCGAGCTGGAGCTGTACCTCTCCGTCGGCGCCGAGGACGACGACGGAGCCGTAGTGGATGCCTTCGACGATGCCACCGCGGATGAGGTGGGCGACGGGGGCGTGGACGGGTTCACGGACAAGGGGTGCGTCCGCTGGGGAACTGCTGTACATCACTGCCTGCTTCTCGGGGAGCGACGCGTCGGTCACGCGTCGGCTCCGGTGGTGGACTTGGCGGCGACACGGCCGCGGATGCCGAACCATCCGACGACCAGTGCCCCGACGATCAGCGGCAGGCACAGCACGGTGGTGCGTCCCGCGCCGCCGTCGGCGTACATGAGGACCAGGACGGAGGCGAGGAACGCCAGCGTCACGATCTCGGTCCAGGGGGAGCCCGGGAGCCGGTAGTCCGGGCGGGTCAGCTCGCCCTTCTGGGTCTTCTGCCAGAAGAGGAGGTGACAGATCATGATCAGGCCCCAGGTGGCGAGGATGCCGATCGCGGCGAAGTTCAGCACGATCTCGAACGCCTCGGCGGGCACCACGAAGTTGAGGCCGACGCCCAGGACGCAGATGCCGCTGGTGAGCAGGATGCCGCCGTAGGGGACCTGGCTGCGGCTCATCACGGCGGTGAACCTGGGCGCGGATCCGGCCATGGCCATGGAGCGCAGGATGCGGCCGGTGGAGTAGAGGCCGGAGTTGAGGGAGGACATCGCGGCGGTGAGGACGACGAGGTTCATCACGTCGCCGGCGGCCGGGATGCCGATGTTGCCCAGCACGGTCACGAAGGGGCTCTCACCGGCGGTGTACTTGTTCCACGGCAGCAGCATCGACAGCAGGACGACCGAGCCGACGTAGAAGAGGCCGACGCGCCACATGATCGAGTTGATCGCCTTGGGCATGATCTTCTCGGGGTTCTCGGTCTCACCGGCGGCGACGCCGACCAGTTCGACGGAGGCGTACGCGAAGACGACGCCCTGGATGATCAGCAGCATGGGCAGCAGGCCGTTCGGGAAGACGCCGCCGCTGTCGCTGATGAGGGACGGGCCGGGGTTGTGGCCGTCGACGGGGTGCTGGGTGACCAGCAGGAAGATGCCGATGCACATGAAGAGGACGAGCGCGCCGACCTTGATGATCGCGAACCAGAACTCCAGCTCGCCGAAGATCTTCACCGAGATCAGGTTCACGGTGAGGACGACGGCCAGCGCGATGAGCGCGATCACCCACTGCGGGATGTCGGAGAACATGCCCCAGTAGTGGGTGTAGGTGGCGACGGCGGTGATGTCGGCGATGCCGGTGGTCGCCCAGTTGAGGAAGTACATCCAGCCCGCGGTGTAGGCGCCCTTCTCCCCCATGAACTCACGGGCGTACGACACGAAGGCGCCGGAGGAGGGCCGGTACAGCACGAGTTCGCCGAGGGCGCGTACGACGAGGAAGGCGAAGAGGCCGCAGACCGCGTAGGCGATGAAGAGGGAGGGCCCGGCGTCGGCGAGGCGGCCGCCGGCACCGAGGAAGAGGCCGGTGCCGATGGCACCGCCGATGGCGATCATGTTGACGTGCCGGGACTTCAGGGACTTGCTGTAGCCGGCGTCTCCGGCATCGACATGGCTGGAACGTTTCTGCACGCCTTCGTGCAGGGACTGCTCACTCACGCCTCGGTTCCGCCTTCCGTGGTGGTGTCCGTGCGGGGGGAACGCACGATGTCGGTGAGGGTGGTCTCGACGCGGTCGAGGTGGTGGGCCATGGCCTCCACCGCGTCGTTCTCGGAACCGTCGATCAGCGCCTCGACGATCGCCCGGTGCTCGCGGTTGGACTGCTCGCGGCGGCCGCCCAGCTCGTTGAGGAAGGCGGACTGGCGGGCCAGCGCGTCCCGGATCTCCTCGATGACCCGGCGGAAGACCGGGTTCTGGGCGGCCTCGGCCACGGCGAGATGGAACAGCGTGTCCATGGCGACCCAGGCGGTGGTGTCCGTCTCCTTTTCCATCCGGTCCAGGATGTGGGCCAGGTGGTCGAGGTTCTCCGGGCTACGCCGCCGGGCCGCGTAGCCCGCGACCGGGATCTCCACGTGGCGGCGCACCTCCAGCAGGTCGCTCGCCGAGTAGTCGCCGAAGGTGGGGTCCTCGACGGTGCTGGCGACGACGAAGGTGCCCTTGCCGGTCCTGGACACGGTCAGGCCCATGGTCTGCAGCGCCCGCAGGGCCTCGCGCAGCACGGGCCGGGAGACCTCCAGGGTGCGGCACAGCTCCGCCTCGGAGGGGAGCTTGTCACCGATGGCGTACTCGCCTCGCTCGATGGCACCGCGCAGGTGCGCCAGCACCGCTTCCATGGCACTGACGCGACGCAGAGGCTGTCCGGCTGTCCGGCTGTCTGACAGGTTCACGGGAGAGATACTCCGGGCGAGGGCGGGTGCTGTCAAGGGGTGAGGAAGACCGCGCCCCATAGGGGCGCGGGGAACTGCGCGACCAGCCACGAAGGCGCCGCAGACGGACGACGGCCCTCTCGGCGGAGCGGTCAGCTGCTGATCACACCCGCTCCGAGCAGGCCGAACAGCAGCACCCCCACCACGATCCGGTAGATCACGAACGCGTTGAAGGAGTGCTTGGCGACGAACTTCAGCAGCCAGGCGATGGAGGCGTAGGCCACGACGAAGGACACGATCGTGCCGACGGCGAGCGGAGCGGCTCCCACGCCGGTGCCGAGGGCGTCCTTGAGCTCGTAGATGCCGGCGCCGGTGAGGGCGGGGATGCCGAGGAAGAAAGAGAGCCGGGTGGCGGCGACACGGTCCAGGTCGAGCATCAGCGCGGTGGACATGGTGGCGCCGGAGCGGGAGAAACCGGGGAACAGCAGGGCGAGGATCTGGGAGCTGCCGACGAGCATGGCGTCCTTGAAGGACGTGTCGTCCTCGCCGCGCTTGTGCCGGCCCATCTGGTCCGCGGCCCACATCACCCCGCTGCCGGCGATCAGCGAGCCGGCCACCACCCACAGTGAGGCGAGCGGGCCCTGGATGAGCGGCTTGGCCGCGAGTCCGACGGCGACGATCGGGATCGTGGCGCAGATGACCCACCAGGCGAACTTGTAGTCGTGGTGGTACCGCTCCTCACGGTCGAACAGGCCCCGCCACCAGGCGGAGACGATCCGCACGATGTCCTTGAAGAAGTACACGAGGACCGCGGCGATCGCGCCGACCTGGATGACGGCCGAGAACCCGACCACGGCATGGTCGTCGACGGGGATGCCCATGAGCCCCTCGACGATCTTCAGATGGCCGGTGGAGGAGACGGGCAGGAACTCGGTCACCCCCTCGACGGCTCCGAGGACGACGGCCTGACCGACGCTGATGACGCTCATGGGATCCAGTTCTGCTCGGGGGGCGGGAGCGGAGAGGACCGTCTTACTACACGCGGGCGAGAACGGATCTCAGCCACGCGGCCCGTCCGCGCGCGGTTCACATACGCGCGAGTGCGGCTCCCGCGCATGCCGCCCCGAGCCCGGCCACCACACTCGCCGCCACGTTGACGGCGGCCTGCAGGCGGGCCCCCGTCTCCGCCAGCCGGAGGGTCTCGTAGGAGAACGTCGAGTACGTCGTCAGGGCCCCGCACAGACCGGTGCCGAGCAGCAGTTGGAGGTGCGAGGCGGCACCGGTGAGCAGGCCGAGGACCAGGCAGCCGGTGACGTTCACCGTGAGGGTGCCCCAGGGGAAGCCCGAGCCGTGCCGGGACTGGACCGCCCGGTCGGTGAGGTAGCGGAGCGGGGCGCCGACGATCGCGCCGCCGATGACCAGCAACCAGTTCACAACGACTCCTTACCCTTCGCGTCCGTTGTGCCCAGGATCCGGCGGGTCGACAGGGCCCCGAGCCACACCGCCGCGAGGGCCGCGAGCGGGGTCGCCGCGAGATAGGCCAGGCCGGTGCCGACGTGGCCGCCCTCGAGCAGCTTCCGGATGTCGACGGCGTAGGTCGAGAAGGTGGTGAAGCCGCCGAGGACGCCGGTGCCGAAGAACGGCCGGACGAGGGGGTGGACGGCCCTGATCTCGGTGATGACCACCATGAACACGCCGATCACGGCACAGCCGGCGATGTTGACCCAGAGGGTCGTCCAGGGGAAGTCGCCCGCGGCGGAGGGCCACCACAGGGAGGCCGCGTACCGTGCGGCCGCCCCGGCTCCCCCGCCGAGCGCCACCACGGTGACGACGGGCACCTGGTCGCGCCAGGAAGGCGGACGTGGAGTGGACACCTGAACGCGGAGGCTCTCGGGGGCTGTCACAGGGGTACGTCTCCTACTCGCCGGGGCCCGGGGTCGTGCGGGCGCGTGCCGTCGCAAGTAAGGACCGTTGGCGGCGTCCTCGCCGCGGTTCGGGTACGGCGGGCCCCACCGCCGCGCCGCGAGCGGTGTCGCGGCCGGGGTTCAGGTTAACCCCGTGAGGTGTGCCGGTGCCGCTTCCGAGCAGGTGGCTCGGGTCACTTCGGCGCGGGCGGCTCGCAGACGGCCACGCCGGGCTCCCAGAGGCTGCCCAGCACCAGATGTCCGGCCGCTTCGCACACGCTGGTGACCATGCGGTAGCCGGAGCGGCGGCGGGCGAGGTGGTGGACGACACGGCCCTGGTCGTCGAAGGCCAGTACGGCGATCGTGCCGGTGGGGCGGAACGGGGCGTGCAGGGCCACGCGGGCGGCGGCTCGGCGCACCGAGGGCGTGCCGCGGTGAAGCAGGTCGAGGGGCGGGACGCGGGGTCCGGCGAGCGCGACCCAGACCGGCCCGTCCGGGGCGCCGCGCCAGAGGTTGTCGGGCATGCCCGGGAGGTTCTCGGCGAAGGGCTCGCTGCGTCCGGCCCCGGGCCCGGCGAGCCAGTGGCGGATGAGCCGGCAGGCGCCGGTCTCGGCGACGACGAGGAAGGACTCGTCGGCGCCGACGGCGATCCCGTTGGCGAACTGCAGCCCGTCCAGCACCACCTCGGGGGTGTCCTCGCCCGGAGCCAGGCGCAGCAGCCGGCCCGTCCCGATGTGCTCGACGATGTCGCCGATCCAGTGCTCCAAGGGGTGGCGGCGGCTGGAGACGGTGAAGTAGACGGTGCCGTCGGAGAGGGACACGACGTTGCTGCAGAACCGCAGCGGCTCCCCCGCCACCGAGTCGGCCAGGATGCGGACCGTGCCGTCACCGGTGTCGACGCGCAGCAGTCCGCGTTCGGCGTCGCACACCAGCAGGTCACCGTCCGGGAGGAGTTCGAGCCCCAGCGGTCTGCCGCCGGTCTCGGCGATCACCTCGGTACGGGCCGCGACCGGGTCCGCCAGACCGTCCAGACGCAGGATACGGCCGTCCGCCACGCCGGTCAGCACACGGCCGCGCGGGTCGGCGACCACGTCCTCGGGGCCGTGGCCCATGGCGATGTAGTGGCGTGGGACGAGTGCCGGGGGACGGTCCATGGTGCGCATGCCCTTCATCCTCAGGAGGAGATACCGCGGTACCGAGTCGCCTACCAGCCCTTTTCAAACATGCGGGCGACCTCGGCGATCCGCACCTCGTCGCGGTGGTAGTGCACGCGGCCCGCTGACCGGCTGGTGCGCAGCATGCCGGTGGCTTCGAGCAGCCGGAGGTGGGTGACGGCGACCGGGCGGGTCAGCGAGAACCTCTCGGCGACGGCGTCCGCGGTGACCCCGCCCTCGGCGGGGCCGGGTTCCTTCAGCCAGGCCAGGATGCGCAGCCGCGTCTCGTCCGTGGGAGTCCTCAGCATGTCGTGCCCCTGCCTCGCGGCTCTCGCTCTCATACCGCGTTCTTCCCACTGTCTCGCAGCCCAAGCCGCCGCGTCCGGCAGTCGGCATCGTTGACCGATACCGAACTGCCGGACATCCTCGCGGAGTTCGGGGCAGGCGCCGCTTCGGCCCCGTGAGGTCAGCGGTGGCGGAACCAGGACATCGACGAGAGTGCCCGGTCGTCGTAGCCGAACAGCGCCTGGTTCTCCCAGCCGTTGCCGGAGGACGCGTCGGTCGGGTCCCAGCCGTTGCCGCCCACCGCGGTCCAGGTCGCCTCCCAGTAGAAGATGCCGAGGCCGCGGCCGTTCGGGACGGCCTCCACGATGCTCGCCACGTCGTTCATCCACCGGGTCTGGCCGGCCACGCTCGCCGGATAGCCGGGGACCAGCTCGCCGGTGAGGTCGATGATGTTCTCGTGCGCGTCCTCGCTGTCCAGGCGGAACGGGTAGGCGGTCTCGGCGACGTACACCGGCTTGCCGTAGCGGGTGGCCGCGTCGTCGAGGGTGGTCTGGAAGTCGGCCAGGGTGCCGTGCCAGTAGCCGTAGTAGGACAGGCCGATCGCGTCGAACTTCACGCCGTTGGACCGCGCGCTGTCGAACCACCAGCGGGTGCCGTCCAGGTCACCGCCCTCGGCGAGGTGCAGGGCGACGGTGGTGGACGAGTTGACCGTCTTGGCGGCGTCGTAGCCGGAGTTGAGCAGACCGGCCAGTTGCGTCCAGTTGGACGTGGATCCCTCGTTCCACAGCATGCCGCCGTTGATCTCATTGCCCACCTGGACCATGTCGGCGGTGGTGCCCTGTGCCTTCAATGCGTTCAACACGTCGTACGTGTGGTTGTACACGTCCGTCTTGAGTTGACCGTACGAGTGTCCGGCCCAGGCGGCGGGCTTGTCCTGGCGGCCCGGGTCGGCCCAGAAGTCCGAGTAGTGGAAGTCGACCAGCAGCTTCATGCCCTGCGCCTTGACCCGCTTGGCCATGGCCAGGACACGTGCCTTGTTGTTGTATCCGTCGGCCGGGTTCACCCACACCTTGAGGCGCGCGTAGTTCATGCCGGACGACTTGAGGACGGCCAGGGCGTCGCCGGCCGTTCCGGAGCTGGTGCGGTAGACGCCGCCCTTGGCCTCGCTCTTGGCCAGGGACGAGATGTCGGCGCCCTTGATCGACGTACCGGACGTGCCCGACGTGAAGGTCAGGTCGTCAACGTTGATCCAGTTGCCCGCGTTCGCGTCACTGTTGATGCTGATGGTGCATTGGTTGCCGGTCACATTGACCGGCACGACGATCCGGATCCACCCACTGGCCGAGACCGGCAGATCGGTGCGCTGCTCGGCGCCGCCGCAGTTCTTCAGCGCCAGGTACGCGGACTTCTGTCCGCCGCCGGAGCGCACCCAGGCGGTGAGCTTGTAGCTGCCGTTGGTGAGTCCTGACAGGTACTGGTAGGTCTCCGTCTTGTAGGCGGTGGAGGCCCAGTGGCTCAGCCGGTGGCTCCCGCCGTGACCGCCGGCCTCGACGAACGAGGCGCCGGTGTCGCCGTACTCGGACCAGCCGCTCGGCGTGGCCGCACCCGAACCGTCGGTCTCGAAGCCTCCGTTGGTGAGGGTGCTCGCGGCCTGGGCGCTCTGCGCGGGCAGGGCGGTGAGGGCGAGCCCCGCGGCGAGCGGGAGCAGCAGGGCTCTGAGCGTGCGTCTGGGATGGAACATCGTCGTCCGTCGTCCCTTCGACGTCGGGGATGGGGGTGCTCCTCGCCGGGGGCCGGTGAGGGCCCCTCCGCCCGCGGCTCGTGGGCTCGCGCGGGCGGAGGGAGTCGGTTCAGCCGTCGAGCCGGACGACCCGGACGGCTCCGGCCGGGACCGCGAGGCGGCCTGCCGCGGGTTCACCGGTCAGCAGCTCGGTGCCCGGGGTCTCCAGCGGCACCTTGGTGTCCGAGCCGGTGTGGTTGAAGGCGAACAGATAGGTGCCCGAGTCGCCGGAGCGGCGCACCACTTCGACATCCCGGGGCAGGTCGGCGCGCGGGGCGAGGCGCGCATCCTCGATCGCCAGTCCGAGCAGCGCGTCCAGGCCGTCGGTGCCGAACCGGGTGGAGACGTACCAGGCGGTGCCCTCGCCGAGGCTGTGCCGGGTGATGGCCGGGTGGCCGGCTGTGAGGCCGTCGGCGTAGGTGCAGACGGTCTCGGCGCCGCGCGGCACCACGAACTCGGTCCACACGTCGGCGCTCAGTTCGGAGCCGTCGGGGCCGGTGACGCGGACCCGTTCGCCGGGCAGGAGCGGCGAGAACTCCTCGACCGTGAGGCCGAGGACGTCCCGGAGGGGGCCCGGGTAGGCGCCCTCGTGGACGGCGTCGTGCTCGTCGACGATGCAGGAGAAGTACGAGACGACCAGTGTGCCGCCGTTCTCGACGTAGGCCTTGAGGTTGTGCCCGGCCGTCTCCGTCATCAGGTACAGGGCCGGTACGACGACAAGGGGATACCTCGACAAGTCGGCTTCCGGGTGGGCGAAGTCGACGGTGAGGTGGCGGTCGTAGAGGGCCTCGTAGAAGGCGTCGGCGCGTTCGCGGGCGTCGTGGTCCTCGCTGGGGCGCCAGTCGAGGTTCTGCGCCCACCAGGAGTGCCAGTCCCACAGCACGGCCACGTCGGCCTCGGTGCGGGTGCCGCGGATCTCGCGCAACGTCTCGACGGCCGCGCCGAGTTCGGTGACCTCGCGCCAGACGCGGGTGTCGGTGCCGCCGTGCGGGAGCATCGCCGAGTGGAACTTCTCGGCGCCGCGCCGGGACTGGCGCCACTGGAAGAACATGGCGCCGTCGGAGCCGCGCGCCACATGGGCGAGGGAGTTGCGGGCCATCTGGCCGGGGGCCTTGGCGGGGTTGCGGGGCTGCCAGTTGACGCCCGAGGTGGAGTGCTCCAGGAGCAGCCAGGGGGCACCGCCCGCGACGGAGCGGGTGAGGTCGGCGGCCATCGCGAGGTTGACGTGGGTGCGGCGGCCGTCGGTGATCAGGTAGTGGTCGTTGGTGACGATGTCGACCTCGCGGCCCCAGGCCCAGTAGTCGACGGAGTCGCACTGGCTCAGGGCCGTCATGAAGTTGGTGGTGACCGGGACCCCCGGTGAGAGGCGGTGCAGGATGTCCCGCTCCGTCACGAAGTTCTCGCGCATGGTGGCGTCGGCGAACCGCTTGTAGTCCAGCGCCTGTCCGGGGTTGACGGATGTCGGGGTGAGCCGGGGCGGGTTGATCTGCTCGAAGTCCGCGTAGCGCTGGCCCCAGAAGGCCGTGCCCCAGGCCTCGTTGACGGCGTCGACCGTGCCGTACGTCGTCGCGAGCCAGCGGCGGAAGTGCGCGGCGCAGGAGTCGCAGTAGCAGGCCGAGACGGGGACGCCGTACTCGTTGTGCACGTGCCACATGGCCAGGGCCGGGTGGTCGCCGTAGTGCTCGGCGAGCTTGGTGGTGATGGCTGAAGCGGCAGCGCGGTAGTCGGCGTTGCTGTGGCAGATCGCGGCGCGGGAGCCGAACTCGTGGCGCACGCCGTCCGGCGTCACGGGCAGGGCCTCGGGGTGGGCGCGGTAGAACCAGACCGGCGGGCAGACGGTGGGCGTACCGAGGTCGACGCGGATGCCGTTCTCGTGCAGCAGGTCGAGCACGCGGTCGAGCCAGCCGAAGTCGTAGACGCCGGGCGACGGCTCCAGCAGCGCCCAGGAGAAGATCCCGACGCTCACCATCGTGACGCCGGCCTCCCGCATCAGCCGGACGTCCTCCTGCCAGACGCTCTCCGGCCACTGCTCGGGGTTGTAGTCCCCGCCGAAGGCGAGCCTGGTGAGGCCCCTGGGGGTGGTCTCCGGCATGGATGGTCTCCCGGTCGATCGATCAAATGGGAACGTGCACACACAGCGGCGCAGTGCGGAGCCCAACATAACCGCACAGCAACAACCATTGACAAGTGTCCGGGATGTTTCTCTACTGTGAACGCTCACAGAAGCATGGCAGGTCTTCGCAGCAGGCGAGGACCCCAGGTCAGGGGAGAGATCCATGCCGTACACGAAGCGCCGCCGCCTCGTGAGAACCGCCGTCGCCGTCGCGCTCGGCGCCACCACACTCGCCGCCTGCGGCACGGAAGACGCGGACAGCGGGACCGAGTCGGGTCCGGCCTCGCTGACGTACTGGACGTGGACGCCCGGCATGGACAAGGTCGTGGACCTGTGGAACAAGGGTCCGGGCAAGAAGGACCAGATCACCGTCACGGTGAAGAAGCAGGCGTCCGGCGACACGCTGGTCACCAAGATCCTCACCGCGCACAAGGCGGGCAAGGCGCCCGACCTGGTGCAGGCGGAGTACCAGGCGCTGCCGACCCTGGTCAGCAATGACGCACTGGCGGACATATCGAAGAACGTGGACGACGCCAAGGGCAGTTTCGCCGACGGCGTCTGGCAGCAGACGACGCTCGGCACGGACGCCGTGTACGCGGTCCCGCAGGACATCGGGCCGATGATGTTCTACTACCGCGAGGACCTGTTCAAGGAGTACGGCCTGACGGTGCCGACGACCTGGGACGAGTTCGCCGAGACCGCCCGCAAGCTCAAGAAGGCGTCACCCGACAAGGACCTGACCACCTTCTCCGCCAACGACTCCGGCCTCTTCGCGGGCCTCGCCCAGCAGGCGGGCGCCAAGTGGTGGACGACCTCCGGCGACCGGTGGAAGGTCTCCATCGACGACGCGGCGACACAGAAGGTCGCGAAGTTCTGGGGCGGCCTGGTCGAGGAGGGCGCCATCGACAACCAGCCGATGTACACACCGGCCTGGAACAAGGCGCTCAACACCGGCAAGCAGATCGCCTGGGTCAGCGCCGTGTGGGCACCGGGCACGCTCACCACCGCCGCTCCCGACACCAAGGGCAAGTGGGCCATGGCACCGCTCCCCCAGTGGTCCGCGAGCGAGACCCGCACCGGCAGCTGGGGCGGTTCCTCCACCGCCGTGACCACGGACTCCAAGCACCAGGGGGCCGCCGCGAAGTTCGCCGCCTGGCTGAACACCGACAGCGCGGCCCTCAACGCCCTGGCGAAGGAGAGCGGCATCTACCCTGCCGCCACGAACGCCCAGACCAGCGGTGCCTTCCTCAAGCCGCCGGCCTACTTCTCGAACCAGGCCGACTTCTACACCAAGGCCGCCGACATCGCGGAGACCACGGCACCGTCCACCTGGGGCCCGAACGTCAACGTCGCCTACACCACCTTCAAGGACGCCTTCGGCGCCGCCGCCAAGAACAAGTCCGACTTCGGCGCCGCCCTGAAGAAGATGCAGGACGACACCGTCGCCGACATGAAGAAGCAGGGCTTCGAGGTCGCTCCGTGAAAAGCACGGCACGCCGGCAGTCGTACGGGGCCAAGGGCGCCCCGTACGCCTTCCTTGTCCCCGCGGCACTCCTCTTCACCCTGTTCTTCGCACTGCCCATCGGCTACGCGATCTGGCTCAGCTTCCGCAAGGTGAAGGTCTCGGGCCTCGGCCTCGGCTCCGGCGCCCGCAAGGAGGTCTGGGCCGGTCTGGAGAACTACACCGACGCCCTCACCGACAGCGAGCTGATGCACGGGGCCCTGCGGGTGCTGGGCTACGGCTGCATCGTCGTGCCCGTCATGCTCGGCCTCGCCCTGCTGTTCGCGCTGATGCTCGACTCCGAGAAGGTGCGGCTCGCGCCGTTCACCCGGCTCGCGATCTTCCTGCCGTACGCCATCCCCGGTGTGGTGGCGGCGCTGCTGTGGGGCTTCCTGTACCTGCCGGACGTCAGCCCCTTCTACTTCGTGCTCGACAAGCTGGGCATGCCGCAGCCGGATCTGCTGGACGGCGGGCCGCTGTATCTCGCCCTCTCAAACATCGCGGTCTGGGGCGGCACCGGCTTCAATATGATCGTCATCTACACCTCGCTCCAGGCGATCCCGGCGGAGGTGTACGAGGCGGCGAAGCTGGACGGTGCCACACCGACGCAGATCGCGCTGCGGATCAAGATCCCGATGGTGGCGCCCTCGCTGGTGCTGACCTTCTTCTTCTCCATCATCGCCACGCTCCAGATGTTCAACGAGCCGACCACCCTCAAGCCGCTCACCAACTCCGTGTCCACGACGTGGAGTCCGCTGATGAAGGTGTACCGGGACGCGTTCGGCGAGGGCGACATCCACGGGGCCGCGGCGCAGGCCGTGATCATCGCCTTCGCCACGCTCCTGCTGTCCTTCGGCTTCCTGCGAGCCGCGAACCGTCGTCAGAAGCAGGAGGTAGCTCGATGAGTTCCCTTGCCGTCCCGAAGGCCGAGCCGGTGGCGGGCAGCACGTCCGGCACCGACCGGGGCCGCCAACCGCTGCGCCGCCGGATCGCCCTGATCCCGACGGTCACCCTGCTCCTGGGTGCGCTCTACTGCCTGCTGCCGGTGGCCTGGGTGGTCATCGCGGCCACCAAGTCCGGACGTGAGCTGTTCTCCACGTTCACGTTCCTGCCCGGCTCGGGATTCGCCGACAACGTCCGGGACCTGAGCGCCTACCGCGACGGCGTGTACTGGGCGTGGATGGGCAACTCCGCCCTGTACGCGGGGCTGGGTGCCCTGCTGTCGACCTGTGTGTCCGCGATCAGCGGCTACGCCCTGGCGACCTACCGCTTCCGAGGCCGCGAGACGATCTTCAACGTGCTGCTCGCGGGCGTGCTGATGCCGCCGGTGATCCTGGCCGTCCCCCAGTACCTGCTGCTGGCCAAGGTCGACCTCACCGACTCCTACCTGTCCGTACTGCTGCCGCAGGTCCTCTTCCCGTACGGCGTCTACCTCGCGCGGATCTACGCCGCCGCCGCGGTGCCCGGCGACGTGGTCGAGGCCGGGCGGATGGACGGGGCGAGCGAGTGGCGGATCTTCACGCGGATCGCGCTGCCCATGATGGTCCCCGGCATGGTGACGGTGTTCCTGTTCCAGTTCGTGGCGATCTGGAACAACTTCCTGCTGCCGTACATCATGCTGAGCGACGACGAGAAGTTCCCGATCACGCTCGGTCTGTTCACGTTGCTGGAGCAGGGCGCCAACTCGCCGGCGCTGTACACGCTGGTGATCACGGGCGCGTTCCTCGCGGTGTTCCCGCTGGTCGCCCTCTTCCTGGTCATCCAGCGCTTCTGGAGTCTGGATCTGCTCTCCGGAGCCGTAAAGTCATGACCATGAACGCTGCGGGAGGCAGGCGCAGGCCGCCCACGATCCACGACGTGGCGCGCGAGGCGGGGGTCTCGCGCGGCACGGTCTCGCGGGTGCTCAACGGCGGCCACTACGTCAGTCCGGCGGCCCAGGAGGCGGTCAACGCGGCCATCCGCAGGACGGGTTACGTCGTCAACCGGCACGCCCGCTCCCTGATCACCGGGCGGTCCGACTCGATCGGCTTCCTGCTCACGGAGCCGCAGGAGCGGTTCTTCGAGGACCCCAACTTCAATGTCCTGCTGCGCGGCTGCACCCAGGCACTCGCCGCGCACGACATCCCGCTGCTGCTGATGCTGGCCGGCACCGAGGACGAACGGCGGCGCATCACGCGCTACATCACCGCCGGGCATGTCGACGGAGTGCTGCTGGTCTCCAGCCACTCCGGGGATCCCGTCGCCGAGCAGCTGCGTGGGGCCGGGGTGCCGCTGGTGGCTTGCGGGAAGCCGATCGGGCTGGCCTCCAAGGTGAGCTACGTGGCCGCGGACGACCGTGACGGTGCCCGCGACATGGTGCGACATCTGCTGTCGCTCGGGCGGCAGCGGGTGGGCATGGTGACCGGTCCGCTGGACACGCCGGGCGGTGTGGAGCGCCTCGCCGGCTACAAGGAGGTGCTCGCGGAGACGGGCCTGGAGTTCGACGAGCGGCTCGTCGTCTCCGGCGACTACAGCCGGGCCAGTGGCGAGGCGGGGGCCGAGCGGCTGCTGGGGCAGGCCCCGGATGTGGACGCGGTGTTCGTCGCCTCGGACCTCATGGCGCAGGGCGTGCTGGCGGCCCTCCAGCGGGCGGGGCGCCGCGTGCCGCAGGACGTCGCGGTCGGCGGCTTCGACGACTCACCGGCCGCGCTGGGCGCCGTCCCGGAGCTGACGACCATCCGGCAGCCGTGGGACCGCATCAGCACCGAGATGGTGCGGGTGCTGCTCGCGCAGATCGGGGGCGAGGACCCGGCGGCGGTGATCCTGCCGACGGAGTTGGTGAAGCGGCAGTCGACATAGGCGCCGGCCCCTGACAGGCGCGCCGAAGAGGCCACTCCATGCACAGTCATTGAACCTCGGACCGGTGTACCGTTCGGTTATGGCAGCGAAAACGGCTGGTGCGCGGCTCGAGGAACGGTGGCGGGACATCCTGTCGGCGCACGCGCGCACGATGTGCGAGATCGACCGCGCGCTGCATCCGCACGGCCTCGGTGCCTCCGATTTCGAGGTCCTGGACATGCTGGCGAGCGCCGCGCCCGAGGAGGGCGAGCAGTGCCGGGTGCAGAATCTGGTCGGGCGGGTCCATCTGAGCCAGAGCGCGCTGTCGCGGCTGATCGCCCGGCTGGAGAAGGACGGTCTGGTGACGCGTTCCGTGTGCGTGGAGGACCGGCGCGGCGTGTGGGTCTCTCTGACCTCCAGGGGCCGTGACCTGCACGCCGAGGTGCTGCCGCTGCAGCGGGCGGCGCTGGCCCGGACACTGGGCGCGTAAGCCCAGGCCCGGACCGGACCGGTCGCCCTAGGGGCGGGCCAGCAGGGTGCGGACTCCCTCCGAGGTGAGCGTCAGGCGGTGCTCCGAGCTGCCGTCGATGGTGAGCGACAGGTCGTCGGCCGGCCACTGCGCGGCGAGGGCGCCGAGCGGCACCATGCGGTAGCGGGAGACGAACGGCAGCAGCCCGGCCATCTCCACCTCGGAGGTGAACACGGGCACCACCGGTTCGCCGCCCGGCTGCTCCAGCACCGGCAGCGCCACCGCCGACGGGTTTTCGGCGTCGGCGTCGTTCGCGTCGTCGGGCACGGGGATGAGCACGTCGCTGTCGGCGAGCGCGTTCAGAGCCGCCGCGTCCTCGGTGTTCTCGGCGAGGACGTCCAGAGCCCGCTGGGCGGGCGTGGGCGTGGGGTTGTTTGCGGGTGTCTCCATGGCAGATTCCCTGGTAGCGGCGGTCTTGCGGCCCACCCGGGACATGATCCGCCCCGGGCACGGTCCTGCTCGCGTACCCGATCGGGCCCGGGCCAATCCTGGTGGATCACTGAGGTTCAGGGGATCAGTGGGATGTGGCCGGAGGGAAGCCCGAGGCGGTCGCAGCCGACCTGCCTGGCCAGGGGCTCGGCCATGCTGGGGCCGATGTGCGTCCAGTAGGTGGCGGCGTCCCGGAAGTGGCGCATCCGCTCCCCGTACCGGGCGTGCCGGGAACCTGCCGTGCGGAAGAGGGTGTGCCCTGGAGGACGTCCCAGGCCATGCGTCCGGCGTGCAGGAACATCAGCGCGAGGCGGTTGTCCTCGGCGGTGGTGAAGGAGGCCGCGCCGGAGACGTTGCTGCGGCAGGTCTCCATCCACTCCGGGGCCGTCTGCTGGAGCGCGGCGTACGCGGTGTGGATGATGCCCAGGGCGTACGCGGTGCCGATCATGATGGCGGCGAGGTCGCTGCCGCGCAGGCCGAGGACGCGGTGCCAGTCGTCGAGCACCGTCCAGACCTCGCGGGGTGCGCAGAACAGCACGAGCGGGCCCGGGGCGTCGCCGGGCTTCTCGGGGGCGCGCAGGGTCTGGCCGACGTAATGCGTGGAGTGGGGGGCGCCGGAGGAGTACGGCCAGGTGCCGTCGAGGATCACGTGGTCGCCGTCGGGCTGTGCGACAGCGACCGGTTCGAGAGTGGCGGCGGCGCGAAACTCACCGTCAGCGCCGAAGATCTCGTCCTGCGCGCGTTCCCCGAAGACCGACGCCACCTGCAGGACGTGGGCGGCGGTCAGGGACAGCGCCCAGGCGCTGGAGGGGCAGCCACGGGCCACTTCGGTGACCACGCGATAGGTGACCACGCGATAGAAGACGGGCAGACCGAACTCGTAACCGCCGTAGCGGCGTGGCTGCAGCACCCGGTAGAACCCGGCCCGTCAGAAGTCCTCGTGGGTGGTCTGCGAGTAGTGCGTCAACCGCTCGGTCTCCGCCTGCCTGTGTGGCTCAACGGGCGTGATGTGCAAGACCGCCGGGGCTACGGCGTAGGCTGCGTAGATCATCGTGGAAGGGGGACGTTCGTGTCCGGTCCAGTCGTACTGGAGGTGGCGCAGTGGCAGGGGTCGGGTGCCTCCACGGCCCGTCGGTTGCCCAGTGGTGCTGCCTGGTTGGCCGAGCTGATACCCGCAGGCCGACGGCGTACGGTCACACTCGACGACTGCGTGGGCACTGCGCGGGGCGGTGTACGGAACGCCGATGTGCTGGAGCGCCATCTGCTGGCGGTGCGCACGGCATTGGCCGACGTTCCGCCGGGCGAACGGCCAGTGATCGTCGGCGGCGACTGCGGGGTCGACCTCGCCCCGATCGAGACCGCGCTCTCCACGTTCGGGGACCGGCTGGCCGTGGTGTGGTTCGACGCGCACGCAGACCTCAACAGTCCGGAGTCGTCGCCTTCCGGAGCCTTCCACGGCATGGTGCTGCGCGCCCTCATCGGCGACGGGCCGGAGGGCCTGCGGCCCGCGCGGAGCCTGTCGGCCGACCGGGTGGTACTGGCGGGCGCGCGGTCACTGGACCCGGGTGAACAGGCCCTTGTCGAGAGCCGCGGCATAGGGCACGTCGGCGTCGAGCAGCTGACAGAACCGGGGCCGCTCCTGGCCGCGGTGCGCGCCACCGGCGCCGAGGCCGTGTACCTCCACATCGACCTCGACGTCCTGGACCCGCGGATATTCCCCGCCGTCGGCACACCCGAGCCCGGCGGAATCGGTGTGGAGGACCTGCTCGCAGCAGTGCGGGCGCTGACTGAAGAGTTCACCTTCGCCGGCCTCGCGCTGACCGAGTACGAACGGACGGAAGCCGGCGGCGAGGAGGAGGCGGTACTGCGGCGCATCGTCGACGGACTGTTCGGGCCCGACCGACACTGATCAGCGCCTCTGCCGCCGCTCTCCCCCCCCCACCAGCACGTTCGGGGGCGAACGCCTACCGTGGCAGTGAGCGGGCAGGCCCGAGGACCCGGCAGGAAATCCGTGCTCACGCGCCCCACCACTCCCGCCCGCCTCCACCCGATACACCCCTGCTCCCGGCGCCCGGGGGACGGTCTCCGTCGGCACACCGTCCGTGAAGAGCACTCCGGCCCCGTCCTCCACCGCCCAGCCCGCCGGCAGGTTCCCCGCCGCCACGGCCGCACGGTACGAGGGCCGCCGGCCCGGTTCACTGTCGTAGTGCGGGCAGACGGAGCCGGGCGCAATCGGTTATGAGGTCCTTCGGACAGCCGCGCAGGCTAGGCCGTGGGGCCGCCCTGCAGGACGGCCAGCACTCCCCGGGCTCGGGTGCCGTCCGGCAGTTGCCAGGAGCCGGTGATGTGGCCGGTCGCTCCCTGGGCGGGAGTCGACGGGCCGTCCGGGGCGGGCTGGAGGATTCGGGGCAGGTGGAGGGCCGGACCGTGGGGCGTGGTCAGTCGGGTGCCGTCACGGTCGTCGGTGGCGGTGAAGTCCGTGGGGAGGGGACCTTCGCCGGTGCGGGAGACTGTGACCTCGCGGTCGGGGACGTCGCTGGTGTTCTGGTCCTGGGCCTGCGCCCGTCCCTCGATCAGGGCCGCCAACTGGGCGAGCAGCACGGGGTCGTGGCAGCCGTCGTAGGCCCAGCGCGGCCCGAGTACGCCGTGCTCCATGGTGCCGACGAGGGCATGCTCCGCACCCTCGAGCGGGGCGCCGCGGTAGGTGAGCGGCACCAGGTAGCCGGCCGGGCGTGGGCCGGAGGTGTCGGTGACGACGAGGAACTCGATCCCGACCTCGCCGCGCGGATCGTCCAGCCGGAATCCGCCGGCCTTGACCAGCTTCGGTTCGGCCGCGCCACCGCGGTACCAGGGGCGGGTGGGCAGCCAGGAGGTGAGGAGCTCCAGCTTGGTCGGTGTCAGCGTGGTGCGGTGGATGACGGCCATGCCGGTCCCCTCCCCCTCGGGTCGATGCGAGCCGTGAACACGCAGCATACGTTCGTTGAGATCCAGGGATGTTGACGGCTCGAATGTTACCGGTAACATCAATCCGTGTGACCGACCAGCCGATCGCACAGCTCGCCCCCGGCCCCTCTCCCAACTCGTCCGCCCCGGTCTTCAGCAGGGCCGCCGTCGTGGCGTCCTGTGTCGGTTTCGTTCTCATCGGTGCCTTGCAGGCGCTGTACGGGCCCGCGATCCCCGCCTTCCGTGCGGAGTTCGGGCTGTCGCCCTCCGCCGCGGGGCTGGGGCTGAGCGCCCACTTCGTCGGCGGTGTGGCCGGTGTGCTGCTGTTCGACCGGCTCTACGGCCGGATCGGCAACCGGCACATCCTCGGCAGTTCCTATCTGCTCATGGCCGTAGGCGCGGCGGGCTTCGCGCTGGCCCCCGGCTGGCCCACCGCCCTCGTGGCGGCCCTGCTCGCGGGGCTCGGTTTCGGTGGCATCGACTACGGCCTCAACCAGCTGTTCGCCGTGGGCTTCGGCCACCGTTCGACCGCGATGCTGAACATCCTCAACGCCCACTTCGGCATCGGCGCCATCCTCGGCCCCGCCCTGATCGGCGTGGTCGGCTCGGAGCACTACCCGGCCGTCTTCCTCTGCTTCGCCCTCGCCAATCTGCCCTTGCTGCTGTGCCTGAGGGGAGTCCGCAACGACGTGCCCCTGCCGGGCGGGGCCGAAGACGGCCATGGGCAGGTTCTGGGCCGCAGCCTCGGCTCCGTGCTCGCCGTCTTCGTCGCGCTGTATGTCCTGCACGTCGCCGTCGAGGCCGGAGTCGGCGGCTGGGAGCCCACCCATCTGGAGACCGTCGGCTACGGCGCGGGCGTCGCGGCCACCGCCACCTCGGTGTACTGGCTGATGATGACCGTCGGGCGCTTCCTGGTCGCCCCGCTCGCGCTGCGGTTCTCCGCCCACGCCATCATCACCGTCTCGTGCGCGGGCATGACGGTGTGTCTGCTGGCCGCGTCCGTGCCCGCGCTGGCCCCGTACGCGTACGCCGGTGTCGGCCTGTTCATCGCGCCGATCTTCCCCACCGGCCTGCCCTGGCTGAACCGCGCCGCGCCCCAGGCCCGGCGGGCCGGTGCCGTGGTCATCGCGGCCTCCATGGTCGGCGGTGTCGCCGCCGGGCCGGCGCTGGGCAAGGCCATCGAGTGGTCCGGGATCCGCGCGGTGCCGCTCCTGTTGTGCGGGGTCTCCGCGCTGTGCCTGGCCGCCACGCTCTGGCTCATCCGCGCCACCCGATCTCAGTGACTGCCCCTACCTCGAAGGGAAGCCTCCGCATGCCCGCTCTGACGACGACGTCCGACGGATTCCTGCTGCACGGCGAGCCGTTCCGGATCCTCTCCGGCGCGTTGCACTACTTCCGTGTCCACCCCGAGCTGTGGGCCGACCGGTTGCGCAAGGCCCGGCTGATGGGCCTCAACACGGTGGAGACGTACCTTCCGTGGAACCACCACCAGCCGGATCCGGATGGGCCCCTCGTGCTCGACGGCTTCCTCGACCTGCCCCGGTTCCTCCGGCTCGCCCAGGACGAGGGGCTGCGCGTGTTGCTGCGCCCCGGTCCGTTCATCTGCGCCGAGTGGGACGGAGGAGGTCTGCCCGACTGGCTCACCTCGGACACCGACATCCGGCTGCGGACCAGCGACCCGCGCTTCACCGGGGCCGTCGACCGCTATCTCGACCTGCTGCTGCCCGCGCTGCTCCCGTACATGGCCGCGGCGGGCGGTCCCGTCATAGCGGTGCAGGTGGAGAACGAGTACGGGGCCTACGGCGACGACAGCGCGTATCTGAAGCACCTGGCCGACGCGTTCCGTTCCCGGGGCGTCGAGGAGCTGCTGTTCACCTGCGACCAGGCCGACCCGGAACATCTGGCCACCGGAAGCCTGCCGGGCATCCTGGCGGCCAGCACCTTCGGCAGCCGCGTCGAGCAGTGCCTCGGGCGGCTGCGCGAGCACCGGAGCGAAGGGCCCCTGTTCTGCGCGGAGTTCTGGATCGGCTGGTTCGACCACTGGGGCGGTCCGCACCATGTGCGGGACGCGGCCGACGCCGCCGCGGACCTGGACCGGCTGCTGTCCGCCGGGGCGTCCGTCAACATCTACATGTTCCACGGCGGCACCAACTTCGGCTTCGCCAACGGCGCCAACCACAAGCACGCCTACACCCCGACCGTCACCTCGTACGACTACGACGCCGCGCTCACCGAGTGCGGCGACCCGGGGCCGAAGTACCACGCCTTCCGTGAGGTCATCGCCCGCCATGCCGGCGTTCCCGACGAACCGGTCCCGGCGCCGGGACCCAAACTTCCGCCCACCGATGTCGAGTTGGATGGCCGGGCACCCCTGATTCCGCTCGCCGGCACGCTCGCCGCCCCCGTGCACGCCAACGACCCGGTGACCATGGACGAGCTCGGACAGCGCACCGGCTACGCGCTCTACCGCAGCACCCTGCCCGCTTCCGGTGATGGCCTGCTGCACTTCTCGGGCGGTGTCGGCGACCGCGCCCAGGTCTTCCTCGACGGCGCCCCGGTAGGTGTGCTGGAGCGCGAACGCCACGACGAGACACTGCCCGTGCGCGTCCCACGCTCCGGCGCGACGCTGGAGGTCCTCGTCGAGAACATGGGCGGCGTCAACTACGGGCCCCGTATCGGCGCGCCCAAGGGTCTGCTCGGGCCCGTCGCCTTCAACGGCACCGTCCTGCGGGGCTGGGACTGCCGCCCGCTGCCGCTGGACGCCGTGGACGGGCTGCCGTTCCTCCCGGCCGACGGGGCCGCGGTCACCGTGCCGGCCTTCCACCGCGGCACCTTCCAGGTGGACACGCCCGCCGACGCCTTCCTCTCCCTGCCGGGCTGGACGAAGGGCCAGGCGTGGGTCAACGGCTTCCACCTGGGCCGTTACTGGAACCGGGGCCCGCAGCAGACCCTGTACGTCCCCGCCCCGGTGCTGCGGCCGGGCGCCAACGAGCTGGTCCTGCTGGAGCTGCACGGCACCACTACCCCCCGCGCCCAGCTCACCGACACCCCCGACCTGGGCCCGGAGAACACCTGGTGACCCCGCACCGACTGCGCGTTCCCGCGCCCTCCGCTCCCCCGCTCACCGGCCATCTGCCCTTCGCCGACGCGCCGGGCGTGCCCGACCCGATACAAGTGACCAGCCGCTGGCTCACCCGTGGCGGCCGCCCCTGGTTCCCGGTGTCCGGCGAGTTCCACTACTCCCGCTACCCGAACGGGGAGTGGGAGGAGGAGCTGCTGAAGATGAAGGCGGGCGGGGTGACCGCCGTCGCCTCCTACGTCATCTGGATCCACCACGAGGAGATCGAGGGCCGGGTCCGCTTCGACGGCGACCGCGACCTCCGGCGCTTCGCCCAGCTCTGTGCCCGCCACGGTCTGGACTTCGTCCCCCGTATCGGACCCTGGTCACACGCCGAGGTGCGCAATGGCGGCCTGCCCGACTGGCTGCTCGCCCGCGCCTGCACACCGCGTACCGACGACCCGGCCTATCTGGAGCCCGTGCGCACCTGGTTCACGGCCGTCGCGGAGCAACTGCGCGGCCTGGACCGGGCGCACGGCGGCCCGATCCTGGCGATCCAGGTCGAGAACGAGCTCTACGACCAGCCCGGCCATCTGCGCACGCTCAAGCGCCTGGCCCAGGAGGCCGGGCTGAGCGCACCGCTGTGGACGTCGACCGCCTGGGGCGGCGTGCGGCTTCCGGGCGAGGAGCTGCTTCCGCTGTACGGCGGCTATCCCGAGGCGTTCTGGACGGAGGCGGAGGGCGGCTGGCCCGAGACCTGCCGCAAGCACTTCTTCTTCACGCACGAGCGCGACGACGAGGGCATCGGTGCCGACCTGCGGCCCACGACCGTGCGCGGCGCCGACCCGGCCCCGACGGACCGGTTCCCCTGGGCCACCTGCGAGTTGGGAGGAGGCATGGCGGTGGCCTATCACCGGCGGCCGCGTGTGGAGGCCGCCGATGTGGGCGCGCTCGGGCTGACCAAGATCGGCTGCGGTTCGGTGTGGCAGGGTTACTACATGTTCCACGGCGGCACGAACCCGCCGGGGGAGCTGACCACCCTTCAGGAGTCGCACGCCACCGGCTACCCCAACGATCTGCCGGTCCTGAGCTACGACTTCCAGGCCCCGCTCGGCGAGTACGGCCAGGTGCGACCCTCGTACCATGAACTGCGGCTCCAGCACCTGCTGCTGGCCGCTTTCGGGCACCGCATCGCGCCCATGGAGTCCGTGCTGCCCGAGCGGCTGCCGGCCGGTCAGCACGATCGTGACACGCTGCGCTGGGCCGTCCGCACCGACGGCACGTCGGGCTTCCTGTTCGTGACCAACCACCAGCCGCACGAGCCGCTGCCGGACCACCCGGAGACCACGTTCAGGGTCGACTTCCCGAACGCGCCATCGCTGACCCTGCCGAGCGTTCCCGTCACCGTGCCCTCAGGCGCCTTCTTCTGCTGGCCGTTGCGGCTGGACGTGGCCGGGCTGCGGCTGGAGTGGGCCTCCGCGCAGCCGGTGTGCACGGTCGAGGCGGACGGCCGTACGGTCCTGGTGCTGGCCGCTGCCGACGGCATCGCGCCCGAACTCGCCCTGGACGCCGACACGGTGGCGTCCGTCGCCGTGCCGGCCAGGGGCGGTGAGGTCACGCCCGTCGACGGCCGGGTCCTGGTCACCGGTCTTCGGCCGGGCACCGGTGCCCTGGTCGAGGTGGACGCGGCCGACGGTTCCCGTGTCGGTCTGCTGGTCCTGGACGCGGCGACGGCCCGTACCGCCTACCTGGGTGTCGCGTGGGGTGCCGAGCGGCTGGTGCTCTGCGGGGACGGGGTCGTCTTCGACGGTGACGAGATACGGCTGCACAGCCCGGCGGCCGACCCGTCGTTCGCGGTGCTGCCCGCGCCCGATTCCGCCCTCGTGGTGGAGGGGGCACGGGTGCGGGAGGAGGCGGACGGCCTGTGCACGCGCTACACCGTCGAGGCCGGGGACCTCGGTGGCACCGACGCGCACGTCACCCTGGTCAGGGCCGCCGGTCCGGCCCCCGAGCCCGTGACCGGTGTGCGGGGCCGGGCGAGCATGCCCGCCGACACGTACGTGGACACCGTGGCCGCCGAGTACCGGGTCGACGTACCGGAGGAACTGCTGCGGGCGCCCGCCGGTGTTCTGCTGCGGCTGCACTGGACCGGTGATCTGGCACGCGCCTATGTGGGGGACGTCCTGGTCGCCGACCAGTTCTACTCGGGGCGGGTCTGGGACATCGGACTGGACCGGTTGCCCGCCGGGGAGTCGCGTGCTCGGGGGCTGCGGCTGAAGGTGCTGCCGCTGGCCGCGGACGCGCCGGTGCATGTGCCGGGGCAGGTGGGTGACGCCTGGCGGGCGGCCGGGGTGGAGCAGGCCGAGTGGGTGGTCGGGCGCGTGTGGGCGGTCCGGACCGGCTGAGGCCCTCACGGGCACCGCGCGGCCTATGCTGTGCTCCTGCCGGGCGGGTTCAGGACCGCCGTTGTCCGACGTCGAGGAATCACCCGCCATGACACCGAGCGCCACCGACGGCCCGGTTCCCAAGGGCCGCAGCAGGCGCAACTTCGCGGGGACGCGGCCGGTGATGGCCGACGTGGCCCGGCTGGCCGGCGTCTCCAAGCAGACCGTGTCCCGCGTGCTCAACGACCACCCGGCCGTCCGCGCCGAGACCCGCGAGGCGGTTCTGGAGGCCATGCGCACGCTCGGCTACCGGCCCAGCCGCAGCGCACGGTCCCTGGCCAGCGGCAGGACCCGGATGCTCGGAGTGATCTCCTTCGACGCCGCACGGTACGGGCCCGCCTCCATCCTGACCGCGATCAACACCGCCGCCCAGGAGGCCGGTTACCTCGTCAGCTCCATCGCCCTGGACACGGCCGACCACGGGACCGTCGTCGAGGCCGTGAACCGGCTGTCGGCCGAGGGCGCGGACGGTGTGATCGCGATCGCCCCGCAGCAGTGGGTGGGCCGCGCGCTGGCGGAGACCGACCTCGGCACTCCGCTGGTGGTGCTGGAGAGTCCCCTCGACGACGACACCCCCCTGGTCACCGGCGATTCCCGCACCGGCGCCCGCAAGGCCACGGAGCATCTCCTCGGCCTCGGGCATGCCACGGTCTGGCACATCGCGGGCCCGACCGGCTGGACCTCCGCGGATCACCGGCTGGCGAGCTGGCAGGCCACGCTCCAGGCGGCCGGCGCTGACGTCCCGGCTCCTCTGGTCGGGGACTGGGGCGCCGACTCCGGGTACGAACTGGGCCGCCGGCTGGCCCGGCGCCAGGAGGTGACGGCGGTGTTCGCCTCCAACGACCAGATGGCGCTGGGCCTGCTGCACGCCCTGCACGAGTCCGGGCGGTCCGTCCCCGGGGAGGTCAGTGTCGTCGGCTATGACGACATCCCCGAGGCCGCGCATCTGCTGCCCCCGCTGACCACCGTCCGCACCGACTTCGCCGAGATCGGCACCCGGTCCCTTCGTCTGCTCCTGGACCGCATCGACGGCCCGGGCGAGCGGCCCCGTGTGGACAGCCTCGTCCCCGTCGACCTCGTCGTGCGCGCGAGCAGCGGTCCGCCTCCGGTGCGCTGACGGGCTCAGGCACTCCCTTCGGCGGCCGCCTTCCGCCAGGCCGACTCCCTCAGCAGCCGCAGGCCGTTGAGTCCGACGAGGACCGTGGAGCCCTCGTGGCCCGCGACGCCCAGGGGCAGCGGCAGGTCGCCTGCCAGGTCCCAGACGACGAGGCCGGTGATGAACACCCCGGCGATGACGAGGTTCTGGACGACCAGCCGCCGGGCGCGCCGGGAGAGGGCGACGGTGGCGGGGACGGCGGCGAGTTCGTCGCGCACGATCACGGCGTCGGCGGTCTCCAGGGCGAGGTCGGAGCCCGCCCGGCCCATGGCGACGCCGGTGTGGGCGGCGGCCAGGGCCGGTGCGTCGTTGACGCCGTCCCCGACGACCAGCACCTTGCGGCCCGCGCCCTCCATCTCCTGGACGGCGGCCAGTTTGTCCTGTGGCAGCAGCCCGGCGCGCACGTCGTCGATACCGGTCTCGGCGGCGAGGCGCGCGGCGGCCCGGGGGTTGTCGCCGGTGAGGAGTGCCGGGGCGGTGCCGGTGAGTGTGGTGAGAGCGGTGACCGTGGCGGCGGCGTCCGGGCGCGGCCGGTCGGCGATGCCGAGCAGTCCTGCGGGGGCTCCGTCGACGACGACCAGGACGGCGGTACGGCCGGACTCCTCCAGTTCCGCGACACCTTCGAAGGCGTCGTCCGTCAGCCGGGCCGGAGCACCCACCGCGACCGTACGGCCGTCGACGACCGCGGTCACTCCCACACCGGGCGCGGAGGTGAAGTCCTCCGCTTCCGGCAGATCGAGGCCGCGCTCACGGGCGGCCTCGACGACCGCCCGGGCCAGCGGATGCTCGCTGGGCCGCTCGGCAGCCGCAGCGAGGGTCAGCAAGCCGTCCTCGTCCAAGCCGGATCCCGGCAGCGGCCGGACGTCGGTGACGCGCGGACTGCCTTCGGTCAGGGTGCCGGTCTTGTCCAGCGCGACCGCGTCCACCTGGCCGATCCGTTCCATCACCACGGCCGACTTCACCAGCACACCGTGCCGCCCGGCGTTGGCGATGGCCGAGAGCAGGGGCGGCATGGTGGCCAGTACGACCGCGCAGGGCGAGGCCACGATCATGAAGGTCATGGCGCGCAGCAGCGAGTCGGTGAGCCGCTCTCCGAAGGCGAGCGGTACCAGGAAGACGGCCAGGGTCGCGGCCACCATGCCGAGCGAATAGCGCTGCTCGACCCTCTCGATGAACAGCTGCGTGGGCGCCTTGGTCTCGGACGCCTCCTGCACCATCCGGACGATCCGGGCGATCACCGAGTCGGACGCGTCACGCTCGACCCGGACCCGCAGGGCGCCGGTGCCGTTGAGGGTGCCCGCGAAGACCTCGTCGCCCGGCTCCTTCGGGACGGGGAGCGGCTCGCCGGTGATGGTCGCCTGGTCCACCTCGCTCGCCCCGTCCAGTACCCGGCCGTCGGCCCCGACGCGCTCTCCGGGTCGGACGAGAACGGTGTCGCCGACCGTCAGCTCCTCGACGGGGACGACCTGTTCGCCGTGGTCGGGAGAGAGCCGGGTGGCGGTGGCGGGGGCCAGGTCGAGCAGGCCGCGGACGGAGTCGGCGGTACGGGCCGTGGCCAGTGCCTCCAGGGCTCCGGAGGTGGCGAAGATGACGATGAGCAGGGCGCCGTCCATGACCTGCCCGATCGAGGCCGCGCCCAGTGCGGCGACCACCATCAGCAGGTCGACGTCGAGGGTGCGGTCCTTGAGCGCCTTCAGCCCCTCCCAGCCCGGCTCCCAGCCGCCCGTGGCGTACGCCGCCGCGTACAGCGGGCCCCAGGTCCAGGCGGGGGCGCCGGTCAGCTGGAGCGGCAGCGCGAGCAGGAAGAAGGCGGTGGCCGCCGCGGCCCAGCGCGCCTCGGGGAGCGCGAGGACGCGGGTGCGCCTCCTCGGCACGGTCCCGGGGCGTGCGGGCTCTGCCTCCCGGACCGGCCGTGGCGTGAGGGTGGAAGTCAACAGGGGTCCTTCTGGCGGGGACGCTTGGGGCCCTCACCATACAGGAACACATGAAGACCCCTTCATACCTTCATGTACGTCGAGCCGAACGGCGGGAAACCAGGCGGTGCCGTTCTAGATGGGCACCGCGATGTACTGGTACTCCAGGAACTCGTCGATGCCGACCCTGCCGCCCTCGCGGCCGAGCCCGGACTGCTTGACACCGCCGAAGGGCGCGGCCGGGTTGGAGACCAGGCCGGTGTTCAGGCCCACCATGCCCACCTCCAGGCCCTCGCTGACGCGCAGGCCTCGGTCGAGCCCCTGGGTGAAGACGTAGCCGACGAGACCCCAAGGCGTGTCGTTCGCCCGGCGCAGGACCTCGTCCTCGTCGTCGAAGGTGAGGATCGCGGCGACCGGGCCGAAGATCTCCGTGTCCATGAGGCGGCTCTGGGGTGAGACGTCCGCGAGCACGGTCGGCGGGTAGAAACAGCCGGGCCCTTCGGGCGTACGGCCGCCGACCAGCACCTGGGCGCCGCGCTCCACCGCGTCGGCGACCAGTTCCTCGACCTTGGCACGCCCGACGGTGTCGATCAGCGGGCCGACGTCCACGCCGTCCCGGGTGCCGGGGCCGACCTCGAGCGCGCCCATCCGCTCGGCGAGCCGCCGTCCGAACTCCTCGGCGACCGGCCGGTGGACGAAGAAGCGGTTCGCGGCGGTGCAGGCCTCGCCCATATTGCGCATCTTGGCGACCATCGCGCCGTCCACGGCCACGTCCAGGTCGGCGTCGTCGAAGACGATGAACGGCGCGTTGCCGCCGAGCTCCATCGACGTCCGTACGACGGTGTCGGCGCACTGCGCGAGCAGCAGCCTGCCGACGGCGGTGGAGCCGGTGAAGGACAGCTTGCGGATCCGGCCGCCGCGCAGCAGGGGTTCGCAGACCTCCCCGGCCCGGGAGGTGGTGACGACGTTCAGCACGCCGTCCGGGAGGCCCGCCTCCTTGAGGATCCCGGCGAGGGCGAGGCTGGACAGCGGAGTCTGCGGGGCCGGCTTGAGGATCATCGTGCAGCCCGCCGCGATCGCCGGGCCGATCTTGCGCGTGCCCATGGCCAGCGGGAAGTTCCACGGCGTGATCAGCAGGCAGGGGCCGACCGGGCGGCGGGAGAGCAGCATGCGGTTGCGGCCGTCGGGCAGCGTGCCGTAGCCGCCGTCGATGCGCACGGCCTCCTCGGAGAACCAGCGGAAGAACTCGGCGGCGTACGCCACCTCTCCCCTGGCCTCGGCGAGGGGCTTGCCCATCTCGGAGGTCATCAGGCGGGCGAGTTCGTCGGTGCGTTCGAGGATGAGCTCGTGCGCGCGGCGCAGGGTCTCGCTGCGCGCCCGGGGCGCCGTACGGGCCCATTCGGCCTGGGCCTGGACGGCCGCCTCCTCGGCGAGCCTGGCGTCCTTGGCGCCCCCGTCGGCGACATGGCCGATGATCTCGCCGGTGGCGGGGTCGTCGACGGGCATGGTGGCGCCGTCCGCGGCGTCCACCCAGGCACCGCCGATGAACAACTGGTTCAGTACCTCGGTCATGATGTCTCTCCTGGTCGATCGGCGCAGGGGTCGAGGAGTTCCGCGAGGTGCAGGGCGCGAATGTCCCGGTCACCGGCGAGGTGGTCGATCTGGGTGGCGCAGCTGAAGCCGTCGGCGACCACGGGCCGTCCGTCGAGGGCGTCGATGCGGGGCTTGAGGGCCAGGTCCGCGACCGCCATCGAGGTGTCGTAGTGCTCCGCCTCGAAGCCGAAGTTCCCGGCGAGCCCGCAGCAGCCCTCGGCCTCGTCGACCTTCCGCACGCCCAGGCGGCGCAGCAGGTCGGCGGGGCGGCGGCCCTTGAAGGTGGCGTACTCGTGGCAGTGGGTCTGCAGGACGACGTCCCCGGGCAGCGGCGGCGGGGTCCAGTCCTGGTCGGCGAGGTCGGTGAGGGCTCCGGTGAAGGTGTGGACGCGCTCGGCGACGCGTTGTGCCGCCTCGGTGCCGAGCAGTTCGGGCACGTCGCGTTTGAGGGCGGCGGCGCAGCTGGGCTCGGCGACGATGATCGGCCGGTCGTCGCCGTCGTCGAGGGCGGCGACCGTACGGGCCATGACCCTGCGGGCCACGGACAGCTGGCCGGTGCTGACCCAGGTCAGTCCGCAGCACAGGCCGTCCCGCGGTGTGCTCGGGATGCCGGCGTCGGCGAGCACGCGGCTCGCCGCTCCCGCGACCTGGGGGCGGAAGGCGCGGGTGAAACTGTCGACGAACAGCAGGGCCTTCGCCGGCCCCGGGGTCTTCGCCGCGCGCAGGGTCTTCCGCAGGGCGCGCCGGGAGGCGAAGGCGGGGATCCGGCGCTCGGTGGTCACGCCGCCGAGGCGGGCGAGGAGCCTGCCGAGCGGTCCGCGCAGCAGGAGGTTGACGGGGCGGGCCGCATATCCGGCGAGGGCCGAGGTCCTGGGCAGCCAGCCGAGCGAGTAGTGGGAGCGGGGGCGCAGGCGGTTCTTGTAGTGCTGGTGGAGGAACTCCGCCTTGTAGGTCGCCATGTCGACGCCCACCGGACAGTCGCTGGAGCAGGCCTTGCAGGACAGGCACAGATCGAGGGCGTCCTTGACCTCGGTCGAGCGCCAGCCGTCCTGGACGGCCTCGCCGCGCACCATCTCCTGGAGCAGGCGGGCCCGGCCGCGGGTGGAGTCGTTCTCCTCCCCCGTGGCCCGGTAGCTCGGGCACATCACCCCGCCGGAGTCGCTGCGGCAGCGGCCGATGCCGACACAGCGGCGCACCGCGCCCGTGAAACCGTCCGTGTCGTGCGGGAAGGTGAACGACGTGTCCACGAGCGGGAGTTCACGCAAGCCCAGGTCGGCGTCCAGCGGAGCCGGTTCGACGATGACCCCGGGGTTGAGCAGCCCGTCCGGGTCGAAGATCCGCTTGAACGCGGCGAACGCGGCGATCATACGGTGGCTGTACATGACCTCCAGCAGTTCGCTGCGGGCCCGTCCGTCGCCGTGCTCGCCCGACAGGGTGCCGCCGTGCGAGACGACCAGCGTGGCCGCTTCGGAGAGGAAGCGCCGCATGACGGCCCGGCCGGTGTCCGTGGCCGGGTCGAAGTCGACCCGTACGTGGACGCAGCCCGCGCCGAAGTGCCCGTACAGCACACCGGTCAGCCCGTGCGCGGCCAGCAGCTTGCGGAAGTCGCGCAGATAGGCGGCGAGGTTCTCGGGTGCGACGGCCGCGTCCTCCCAGCCGGGCCAGGACTCCCCGCCGTCCACCAACCGGGCGGCGAGCCCGGCCCCGTCCTCGCGGACCCGCCACAGCGAGCGCCGCTCGGCCGGGCTCTCCACGACCCGTCCGCCGGTCAGCCGGCCCTGTGCCTTCAGCACGTCGAGCAGCTCGGCGGCGCGGCCGTCGACCGCGGCCTGGTCCTCGCCTTCGAGTTCGACGTAGAGCCAGGCGCGGCCCTCGGGCAGCCCGGTGACGGAGTCCGGGCCGCGGCGTACGCGCATGGTGGCGACGATCGCCTCGTCCATGCCCTCCACGGCGCTGGGCGAGAAGCGCAGGATCTCCGGCACGTCCTCGGCCGCGTCGACGACGTCGTCGTAGCCGAGGGTCAGCAGCGCCGATGCCTGTGCGGTCGCCACCAGGCGGACCGTCGCGGCGGTGACGACCGCACAGGTGCCTTCGGTGCCCACGAGTGCGCGGGCCATGTCGAAACCGTTCTCCGGCAGGAGGTGGTGCAGCTGATAGCCGGAGACCTGGCGCGGGATCCGGCCCAGTTCGGTGCGGATGGGCTCCAGGTTGTCGGCGATCAGCTTCCGGAGGACGGATTCGAGCCGCGCGATGACTTCGGCGTCGCTCGGCTCGACCGGGTGCAGTCCGGAGCGGTCGGCGACGGCCCGCACTCCGTCGGCCGTGACGATCTCCAGGGCCTCGACATGGCCGCTGGTCCGGCCGTCGCGCACCGACCGGTTGCCGCACGCGTCGTTGCCGATCATGCCGCCGAGGGTGCAGCGGCTGT
>NZ_JBSHKH010000053.1:0-52393 GCF_053643595.1 Streptomyces sp. NPDC055506
CTCTTATGGCTTCGGGCGCCGCTTCTCGTGGTGCGGTGTCAAGCGTGGGCGGAAGCGATGTAGCGCCGGGCGGTGACCAGGAGGCCGAAGGCCACGGCTAGGCCGGCCAGACAGGAGCCGCCGAGGACGGTCAGCATCGAAAGGGCCCTGCCTTCAGGTGCGTACACCGGGAAGCTCACCGCGGGACACGAACTCCGGATCCCGTTCAGCAGTTGCGGATCGACCCCGAACCGACATCGACGTTGCCGGAGTAGATCCAGCCATTCCGCCAAGTGGAGTCGGCCGGGTCGACGTAGTACCAGGTGTTGCCCGAATCGGGGTTGCGGTACTTGCACACAGCCCACAGTTGCGTGGGCACGCCCATGTCGCTCCACCCGATGAAACCGCAGCGCGCAGCCGGCCCATACCTCAGTCGAATCTCCTTGGTGGTCACAAGGCTCACGCTGCCGCCCGACCCGCTGGGGTCCCAGTTGCAGTTCACGGCTGCGGGAGCCTGGGGGGCGGAGACGGTGTCCGCCTGAGCGGTTGCTGACGCTGCCGGCAGCATCGCGAAGGCTGCCGCGGTCGCAGCGATGGTCACTCCGAGTCCTTTGAACAGTTGCAAGGTTCCTCCTTCATGGTCCTGCTGAGCGTCCGCTGAGCAGGACAAAACGGATGTCATCCACACGTCGCAGTTCGACGCTTGTAGTTCAGGAGCAGCTCGCTGTGCGGAGAGTGATTCATCGACGCAGCGGGCTGTGCCGTGGCGACCGTTCGGCCGGCCAGACACCACACAGGCTGCTGACCATCGACAGGTGAAGCAATGAGAGCCGGCTGTCCCGGACAGCTCGCCGACTGTCCGGACCGATCCGGGCCTTGTCCGGACCCTGTCCCGGACAGGGCTGCCGCAGTAAATGCCGGATCCACTCGGCAGGGCCTCGCCGTGATCATCGCGACCTGTGGCGGCCGATCCGGTCGGGGGGGGTGAGGCGTACGCACTTAGAACCCCTAACGAAATGATCTTCGAGGAGGTTGGATCACTCTGGGACTGATGAACCGGGGGTGCGGGGTGGCGCGGCCGAAGCCGTGGGAAGTCGACGACGAGCTGTGGGCGGTAATCAAGCCGCTGCTCCCCAAGGTCGAGCGTCGAACCCGACACCCGGGGCGCAAGCGGCATCCGGACCGGCTGGTCTTCCAGGGCATTCTGTTTGTCCTGCACACCGGGATCTCGTGGGAGCATCTGCCGCAGGAACTCGGCTTCGGGTCGGGCATGACCTGCTGGCGCCGCCTGGCCGAGTGGTTGGAGGCCGGGGTGTGGCTCCGGCTGCACGAGGTCCTCCTCAACCTCCGCAGCGCGAACGCCCTGGACTTCTCCCGAGCGTCCGTCAATGGCTCCCACATCCGGGCCTTGAAAGGGGGTTCCAAGACGGGCCGAAGTCCTGTTGACCGGGGCAGAACCGGTAGCAAGCACCGTTTGATCACCGACGCCACTGGCATCCCGCTTGCAGCGACGCTGAGTGGCGGCAACCGCAACGACGTTACCCAGCTCATCCCGCTACTCGAAGCGGTGCCGCCGGTGCGGGGCAAGCGCGGCCGACCTCGACGCCGCCCGGACGTGGTGCTGGGCGACCGCGGCTACGACCGTGACGAGTACCGCCGCCTCGTCTGGGGTCTCGGTGTTAAGCCGCTGATCGCCCGCCGGGCACCGAGCACGGCTCCGGACTGGGTGCCCAACGCTGAGTTGTTGAGCGCCATTCGCCCACCTGCATTGGTTCCGCCGCCTGCGGATCCGCTGGGAGATCCGCGACGACATCCACGAAGCCTTCCTCACCCTGGGATGCGCACTCATCCGCTGGCGACGTCTGCGCTCACGCTGTTGACCCGTCTAGCAAGTTGGATGAGGGGACTGCGATTCAGGAACGCATGCTGCTTCCTGGGCGGCCATAACCTCATCGCCGTGCTCGAAGGCCCAGGCGCCGACAGCGTCGATGGGCGCCAGCAAGGTCCGGCCCAGAGCGGTGAGCTGGTACTCGACCCGTGATGGTGCGTCGGGGCCTGCCAGCCGGTCGACGAGTCCGTTGAACTGCAGCCGGCGCAAAGTCTCGGTGAGGACTTTGGGGCTGATGCCCCCGATCCGCTCCCGTAGTTCGACCGGGCGCATGGGGCCATCGCGCAGTGCCCAGAGCACCACGGCGTTCCAGGTGTTGGAGAGCAGGTCGAAGGCCAGGCGGGCGCGGCAGTCGGCGAGGAAGGCGTCGGTCGGCACGTACCAAATGGTGCCCGAACCGCCTTCTAGCGTCGGTGTGAACCGCGAAGCCGGCACCGAGAGGGAACATGTGATGAGAATCGGCGTACTGGGAACGGGCAACATGGCCGACGCGCTCGCCACCCACTGGGTGCGGGCCGGGCACCAAGTGACCATCGGGGGACGGGACGCACACAGGGCGGAGCGGCTCGCGACGCGCATTGGAAGCCGCGTGAAGCCTGCCAGTCTGCGCGCCGCGGCCGAATTCGGTGAGGTGGTGTTGGCCGCGCTGCCCTTCGGGGCGGGAGCGGACGTGGCACGGGACCTGCACGCGGCCCTGGAGGGCAAGGTGCTGCTGGACTGCTCCAATCCGGTCGGCGCGGGCTTCCGGCTGCTGACAGAAGGAGGCCCCTCAGCCGCGCAGCGACTTGCCGCGGTGGCACCGGGAGCCCACGTGGTCAAGGCTTTCAACCTCTGCCACGAGGACGTGTGGCGCATGCGGCCGCCCGTCTTCGATGGACGGCCACTGGCCGTGCCGGTCTGCGGAGATGATGAGACGGCCCTCGCGTGTGTACGCGAGTTGGTGCGGGATGTGGGCTGTGACCCCGTGGCCGGTGGCGGTCTCGAGCGTGCGGGACTCCTGGAAGCGACCGCCGCGCTATTCATCGCCCTGTGGGTCGGTGAGGGGGCGGATGCGCAAGCAATCGCACCTCCGCTGGCCAATTCGGCCGGACCAAGCCACCTGGAAACGGAAGGTGGCACGGGGGCTCTCCGTTAGGAGTTCTTATTGCGGCAGGACCGGAAGGGCGGGACGGGTGTGGCGATCGAACCGGTCACCGAACTCGGGAGCGGGCGCGAAGCCGCCCGTTCTCCCTGCCGCCGCGATCGACGGCCCGGCGCTGCCGCCGGAAGTGTTGGCCGAGTTGGCGGCAACGCGCCGGGCGGACGAGATGGACGCCGACACCGTCAACGCGAACGGTGGCGTGGAGTGCCGGAGAGCGTTGAATTCTCCGGCACCCCGCTCGGTCTCACACCGAAGTCAGATCATGAGCAGCAGCCGAGTATGGGGGACGAGTTTCCGGTTGACGCTGGTGCTCTGCACAAAGATGGTGAAGTGATCGTTGTGATCCGGCTTGACGCGAACTTCCGTGTCGGGCAAGCCGAGCAGAGCCCGGGCTTCGGGTCCCGAATACACACGGTCCGTCTTCTTCTCCAGGACCGCGATCTTCTTCTGCGCCTGGATCTTCTCCGATTTGCTCAGCTGGTAGAACGCCCCACCGGTCCGGTAGGCGTGTCCGCATTCGATGACCCATTCCCTGATGGCCGCGTCGCGAGAGACCGGGATCAATTGGTATTTCGACGGATCGACCGGGGTGAGGCCGGCCGCCTTGATGGTGTTCTCATTGACCGCGTCCGCGCCGGTGGAGAACACCGCGCGCGATCCCCGAATGCCCTGGGCGCGGCCCATCATGAAGTTCTCCGTGGCCTGCCGGATGACCTGCCCGGCCTCCTCCAGGCCCTGGGTGCTGGTGGCGTCCCATATGGCGATGTTGTCCTTGGGGAAACCGCACTGCATGGCCTCGCGCTTGCCCATCTGGTCGGGCACCAGGACGGCCAGCGTCCAGTTGTCCTGCTGCGTCGCGATCATCTCGGCCACGGCCTGGACGAGTTGGCGTGGATCCTGGGCGGAGAAATCCCGGCAGCGGTGGCTTGCGTTCTCCTGGCCGTCGGTGAGTACAAACGTCAAAAAGCTGTGGTCGCCGTACAGTTGCGCGGTCTGCGCCAGCTCCCGCTGCGACTTCAGTGCGGCCGCCAGGAGCGCGGTCATTCCGCCGGTACGGTACAGCTGCTTCAGTGACGGCATGCGCAGCACGTCCTTGTCGTAGATGACGCACTCCACCTTGTCGGCGAAGACGTACACCGTGACGCGGGTTTCCTGGTCCAATTCCCTCGAACGGCGCGCGAGATAGGCGATCTGCTGGTCGGCGACCTCGACAACCTTTCGGCTCAGGTGCGACATGGACGAGCTGGCATCCAGCACTAGAGCAACGTGGTTGATGTAATTCTGGCTTCCGGTCATCACAGCTCCCCCTTGTTCCGACTTGATGCTCCGATCCTCTCACCCACCACTGACAATCGATCTTGGTCCGACCGGCCTCACGACAGCAGCATGCGCGTCCAGACCACGGCCAGCAGCGTGCAGACGAGGGTGAACAGGCTCTGCACGACGGCGGTGACGGGCATCCGCAGACGGGCGTGCACAACGGCGCCTGCCGCCGCCACGGCCGGAACGCCCCAGATGACGAGCCACGCCAGGACGGGGACGTCCCGGGAGCGGGCGGGCTGTACCGAGTGCGGCGGCTCCGCGCTCCCCATGCCGACCATGACGAACAGCAGCCCGGCGGCGACGACGATGACCGCGTCCGCGACCAGGAAGAGCAGGCCGACGGCGATGTCGATCAGCAGGGAAGGGCGTTCGCGTCCGGGAGGCGCACCGGAGTCCTGGTCGTCCGTGGACGGTGAGGCCATGTCCCGACTGCACCACGGAATGACGGGTTCAGTACCGCCCGGGGCCGTGAAGGAGCCCGACTGTGACCATCGGCCTCCTCGACTCTGCGCTGTACGGCGCACGACCGGGTGTGCGCGTACTGAACCTAGTAGCCGGGGTTGTCGCGACTGCCGGGTGAGCAGGTCGATGTCGAGGTCGATCATGGCGTCCCCCCCTGGCCCGTGCGAGCGCGTACCGTGCCGCGTCGACACCGACGGCCTCGACCAGGTCGTCCAGAGTGAGGACCGTGCCCGTCCGCTTGCTCATGCGGACCGGTGCCCCGTCCCTGACCAGGTTGACCAGTTGCCCGATGAGGATCTCCAGACGCGTGTCCGGGTCATCTCCGAAGCAGGCCGCCATGGCACGCAACCGGCCCACGTAGCCAGCGTGGTCGGCGCCGAGAATGATGACGACTCGCTCGAACCCCCGGACCCTCTTGTTGAGGTAGTACGCGCAGTCCGCGGTGAAGTAAGCCTGGTGATCACTTGCTGGTTGTTATCGATGGTCTCGGGCAGGAGTGTTTGGCCGGCGGGTGGTGACAGTAGCGGCGGCGGGCAATGGGTCTTCTCATGGTGGGGACGCCGTCCTCGAGGGGCCGCTGCGGGCTGGCTGCCTGCGCCGTTGGGTGTCGTGTGCGGTGGCGGCCGGCCGATCGCCCGCGCACTCTGTCGGGGCTGCGGAGAGGCTGAGGGGAAAACACGGCCCCTGTTGACTGTTGTCGACTTTCCATGGCTCTGGGATGCGACTTCCATCCATACCGTCCTTGCGTGTTGCTGACGCGGTGACAGCTGGTCAGGGTGTGCGGGGGTTGGGGTGCGGTTTCTCTCTGCCAAGCCGCGCCGCGAGGGATGGGGCCGTCACCCGAAGGTGAGTATCAGCGGTCTGGTCGCGGAGGGCTCGGGTTCTGGTCCTGTTTGCGGAGCGGCCGGGAGCTTGTGCGATGCGTGTGTGGTTGCTGTTGATGAGCATCGAGCATCGTTGTCCGGGCCGGCCCTGCGTGGTGACCATGAAGATCAGACGGCGGGGTGACCGTAGGAGGCGCCGTCCGGTCTGTACCCAGGGAACAGGCACCGGACCGTGAGCGCGTTGCCAGGTCGCCGGCGCGGCTAGTACAGCCGGTAGCGACACCAGTTTCATGGGCGTGCACGTCACTGTCGATGAGGAGACCGCCTACGGGGCAGTGCTGCCGGCCTGCGCCGACCGGTCCGTCCTGCCCGTCGGAGTCCCACTGCGCTGCGGAGCTGGGATGGGCACCCCCGTTGTTACTGCCCGTTTCAGTGAGTTACGGCTGTCAGCACATACGCCGGTCCGGGCCCGTCCAGTCGGAGAGCCGCGTGCGTGATTCGGGTGTGTAGCGCTGCGCCGGCGGTCGTCGGAGCGTGTTGGTGACGTGCTGGAAAAAGGGGACGCGGCTGCGGTGCCGGCTGTGCCAGGCTGGCGATCGCCCGGGATCAGTTCGGCACAGGAGCATCCGTTGACGGCACCCTCCCGCTTGTCTGCGTTACTGGAGCAGTTCGACTTCGCACGTGAGCGCCTCTCCTGCCGCATGGCGGGGCCCGTGATGGACAGCGGCGACGGTAGGGACACCCAAGTCGATCCCATGAGCGACGAGGAGTATCTCTGGGAGCCGGTGCCCGGCTGCTGGTCGGTCCGGCGGCGTGTGAACGGGCCGGGGCCGCGTGCGACTTTCCTTGCCGGCACGGGCGAATGGGGACGCGACGCCGCCGCCTACCCGCACCCCTGGCCCCCGCCCTTCACCACTCTCGCGTGGCGCCTGAGCCACCTCAGCGAGATGCTCACCCTGCGCGCCGACCACACTGCTGGCACCCACATGCTGACCCGCGACAACCATCCCGTCACCGGGGACGCCACAGGGGCCGTCACCGCCTTTGACGCCGGTGCCGCGGCTTGGCGCAACGCGCTGCTGAGCGCAGACGAGGCAGCGCTCGACACCGTGGGGTACTGCACCTACCCGCACGGCAGCGACCCGGGCGAGCCGTTCATCGACATTGTGTGGTGGGTCAACCAGGAACTGCTGCACCATGGAGCCGAGATCGCCCTGCTGCGCGACCTCTATCGCGCCCGGCATCACTGATTCCCGCCCCCAGTCGGCTCCTGTCCCACGGAAGACGCTGTGAGGCGGCGGACTTCCGTACCGGAGTGCCTCGACAAGTCCCGCGCGCACACCGGCCTTGGTGGGCGTACGCACGCGCAGACCATCCGACGGCGGTGTTCCGGGCGAGCCCTCAAAGGGCCGTACCGCGCGCGGGGCCAAGCATCAGTGATCAGCTGCTGGCGAGAGGCCCCCGTGAAGGAGCTGTGCTGTGAGTTCCATGCACCGTGTCCGGGCGGGGGAGAAGCCGTAGGGCATTTTGGTGACGGCTTCGAGGGCGCTCATCCGGGCGTCCTCCTCGCCGCTCGCCTCGGCGTCGTGGATCTCGAGGAGCTTGTCCTCGGCCGCGTCCAGTCCGGCCGCTTCCATGGCCTGGAGCAGGGCGTTGTGGTGGGCGCAGTGCTGGGCGGCGAGTGCGTCGACCTGCGGATCGTGGGGGTCGACGGTGTCGTCGAGGGCGGCGTCGGCCGCGTCGAGGCGGTCTGCCTCGGCCCGTAGGTCGGGGTGGGTGGCCAGGGTGATGAACACGCTGGCCTGAATTGCGGCTCCCAGCGGCCCGAAGATCCGTTCCGTGACCAGCAGGGTGTCCAGGTCGGAGGGTCGCAGTGCGCCGGGAGGCAGGTGGTTGAGCCGGTCTGTGACCATTGGGGAGAGCAGGCCCAGTGGGTTGCCCACGTCCCGCAGGCGCTGGACTGCCGCGCGCTGACGCTTGATGTCGGCCTCCTGGGCGGCCAGGGTCTCCTCCAGCCGGCCCAGGACGTCCTCGATGTCCCGGGCTTCGTCGAAGGCGGCCCGCATGTCGTCCAGGCTGATGCCGGCCTCGGACATCCTGCGGATCCACAGCAGGCGGATCATGTCGTCGTAGCCGTAGCGTCGGCGTCCGTCTCCGCCTCGCCCGGGCTCCGGCAGCAGACCGATCTGGTGGTAGTGGCGGATGGCGCGCGGGGTGGTCCCGGCGAAGGCGGCGGCATCACCGATCTTGACCTCGCGGGGAGGCGTGAGGGAGGGGTACATCGAAGACAGGGCCTTTCGTGCTGTGGTGCCCTCGACGACACCACATGCCGCTACGGCATGTGCAACTACACACCACCCCGATCCTGACGGAATATCGGACGGTCCCTCGCGATGGGTGCGTGCTCCGCCCCAGGGCAGGCCCGGAATTGGGTGGGGAGATCCGCCGAGCAGGTCTGATGGCGCCCCGAGCAGGGGTTGGGGATTCTCAGGGAGCCCCGTCACTTCACTTGCCGTGCTGCGCGCCGCTGCCTGGCCTTCCTCTTCGGCATCCACCGCCTGAAGGTTCCCATCGAGGGCGCGCTGGGGCGCGATTCGGGTCGTGCCCATGAGCATCGCAGCGTGCGGGGCGGGTGCCCGTTGGGGTGCGGGGCCCGGCGCTCTGCGGCTGCGCCGTCGTGGGGGCGAGTGACCGGAAGCGATGGCGCAGGCAGGCAGCGGCGGGGCCTGGGGGCCCCGGCTGCGTGCCCGCCGGGAGGGTGTGTCAGACCATGGCGAGCCGGTCCACCAGCAGCTCCACCCTCGGCTCGATGTACTGCGGCGGCAGCCGTCCCGCCCGGGTCAGGGTCGCCAGGCCGTGCAGGGACGCCCAGAACACCTCGGTGAACAGCCCCGGGCCGACGCCGTCCCCGGCGACCTCGCCCAGGTTCTCCAGCAGCGCGGCGAAGGCGTCCTTCAGGGGCTCTGGGGTGTCCTCGTGCGCGAACGCCAGGCCGCCGTCGAGCTGGAACAAGGCGTCGTAGACCGCGGGGTTGCGTGCGGCGAAGTCGAGGTAGGCACGGGCGAGGGCGGCGACCCGCTCGCGCGGGCTGTTCGCTCCGGAGGCCGCGGCACGCACCGCCACGGCCATCTCGGCGGCGCCCTCGAGAGCGACGGCGCCTATGATCTCGCGCTTGCCGCGGAAGTGGCTGTAGAGGACGGGCTGGCTGTACTCGATGCGCTCGGCGAGCCGGCGGGTGGTGACCGCGTCCCAGCCCTGCTGCTCGGCGAGTTCGCGGGCCGTCGCCACGATGAGGCGCTCGCGCTCCGCCCGCTCGCGCTCCTTGCGTTCCTGTACCGACATGTTCCGATCCTAGCATCGCTAGACAGGCGAGCAGCAGTAGAACTAGCGTTGCCTCAACAGCTAGCAACGCTAGATTCTGGAGGGGGCGTCATGCTCAACACACTCGAGGTCGTCACCACCGTCGTCGTCGGCGTAATGGTGGGAGTGGAGTTCTACGTCGCCTTCGTCCTCAACCCGATCCTCAACGCACTCCCCGAAGGCAGCAGCCAACGCGGCCACGCCCACGGGGGCCGGATGCTCGGCGCCCTGATGCCCTTCTGGTACATCGGCTCGCTGGCCCTCGTCGCGGTCTGGGCCATCGCCGGCTGGCACCACCACGGCACCGGCCTCGTCGTCACCGCCGGCGCGCTGCTGATCCTCAGCGTGATCATGTCGCTTCTGCTGCTCGTTCCGATCAACAACCGGAACAAGACGTGGACCCCTGACAACCGGCCCGCCGACTGGAAGCAGCAGCTGAACCGCTGGATGCGCTTCCACTACGTCCGCGTCGCCGTCATCATCGCCGCCTTCACCCTGCTCGTCGCCGCCCTCGCCTGAGTGTTCAGCAGCGAGGACAGCCGGGGCGAGCAGAGCGGTAAAGCCCTTGCAGCGCGCATGCGGCACCAGCAGCCGCGAAAGAAAAGAGGGGGGCGATGCCCCCGATCGCGGATGCGGCGGCGAAGCCGGCCCCGCGCCGAAGAGGAAGGCCTGCTCACGACCGAACAGGTCGGCCAGGCGCCCGCCCAGCAGGGCAGCCCGGCGAAGGCGAGCGCGTTCACCGCGATGACCTTCCCGGAGCCGCGGGAGAAGCCGAGGCCGCACTGGACGGAGGACGGGGCGATGTCCACCCTGGCAGCGCCCAGGACCACCATCAGCCAGGCCAGGCCAGGCCAGGCCAGGCCAGGCCAGGCCCAGCACGGCAAAGACACGCCCGCGACACGGCGGCGCGACCGGGCCCAGCGGCCGGATGCGGCGCTCCTGAAGTCCTCCAGAAACGAGGCAGGAACGAAAGACGAAGACGGCAGGCAACAGCGGAGACCGGCCGGCCTAGGGCCGGCGGGCGATCCAGACCGTCCGCGTTGCGCGGACGGTCAGGTCACCGCGGCGCACGATGCCGAGCGGATGGGGCTCGTCCAAGAGGGCATCGAAAACGGACCCCTGTCCGCCCAGGGGGAGCCGTACGAGGGCGAAAAACCCCGCCCACGCTGCCGTTGAGGACGTTCTCCGGCTGGTCAGCCGGCCACCGGATCAAGCCGCCTCGCACAGGGCGAACCACTCCGGACGCAGGGCCGGCCGGCCGCCATCCCCTGACGTGTAGGCGGATGCCGCCCGGCAGCAGCGCTCCCGCCTTCCCCAGACGGGCCAGGACGATGCCTTCCCACAAACGCACGGACGCTCCCCAGCCGCCCCGGTCGCATACATCGACAGACAACGGCGCCCCCGGTGCACGCCGAAGGGGGTTCGCTGCAAGCCATGACGGGAAAGCGGGACGAGTTTCAGGAACGTTTGTCGTTCAGCGCGGGCAACGCCGGGAGTTCGCGGGGAACAGTGTTGACGAATTCCAGCAACGCCTGGGGGGCTTGCGGTGGGAGCATGGGGGTGCTCCATACCGCTGGGGGCCGCCGATGACGTCGAAGTCGAGGACCGAGCTGTACGCGGCGATCCGCCGTGACCATCGTGCCGGGCTGGGCAAGCGTGCTCTGATGCGCAAGTACGGGGTGGGACATCCCACGGTGCAGAAGGCGTTGGAGTCCGTGTGGCCGCAGCCGCGCAAGATGCTCCCGCCCCGCTGATCCGGCTCGATCCGTTCAGTCGCTGGTGGACGGGATGCTGCGGGCGGTGTGCCGCGCAAGCAGCGGCACACCGCCAAGCGTGTCTTCGACCGGCTGGTCGACGAGCATCACGCGGACGGGATCTCCTATGGCATGGTCCGCGCTTATGTCGCGGTGCGCCCGGGTGAGATCCGGGCCGAGGCCGGACACGGCAGCGCGGAGGTGTTCGTGCCGCAGTCCCACCGTCCCGGGCAGGAAGCAGAGGTCGACTTCGGGGACGTCACCGTGCGCCTGGCCGGGCAGACCTACCCTGGTCTGCAGTCTGTTCAGCCTGCGCCTGTCCTGCTCCGGCACGGTGCACCGCGTCTTCGCCACCAGCGTGCAGGAGGCGTTTCTTGGAGGGGCACGTCCACGCCTGCAGCGTGCGCTGGGCGGGGTGCCCAGGGGCAAGGTCCGCTACGACAACTTGAAGGCCGCGGTCGCCAAGGTGATCGCGTCACGCCCGGGAACGCAAGGAGAGCGCACGATGGCTCGCCTTCCGTGAACACTATGGCGTCGACAGCTTCTGTTGCCGCCCGGGCCTGGCCGGCGCCCACGAGAAGGGCGAGGTCGAGGGCGACATCGGCCGCTTCCGCCGCAACCACTTCGTCCCCGTCCCGGAGGTCGGCTCGCTGGCCGAGCTGAACACGCTGGTCGAGCGGTGGGACGAGGAGGACGAGGCCCGCCGGATCCGGATGTGACCGCGCACGGTCGGGGAGTACTTCGCCGTCGAGCAGCCGCTGCTGGCGCCGGTGCCCACCGAGCCGTTCGACGCCGGACAGGTCATCGAGACCCGGGTGGACCGGCACAGCCGCGGCTGGGCGCGCGCCGGTTTCTACTCGGTGCCTGCCCGGTACATCGAGCCCAGGGTCCGCATCGTGCTGCACACCAACGAGCTGGCCGTCTACGACGGGGCCACCGAGATCGCCCGCCACGAGCGGCTGGTCGCCAAGGTCGGCGAGCGTCTCGAACTCGACCACTACCTGGAAACGCTGCTGCGCAAGCCTGGTGCCCTGCCCCGGGGCGACCGCGCTGGAACAGGCCCGCCAGACGGGCAGGTTCACCCCGATCCACGACGCGTGGTGGTCCGCGGCTCGCAAGGCCCGCGGGGACGAGGAGGGCACGAAGGCCCTGATCGAAGTGCTGCTGTTGCACCGTCGTATCCCGCACGAACACCTGATGGCTGGGCTCGCCGCGTCCTTACGCGTGGGTGCGCTGGCCGCGGACGCGGTCGCCCTGGAGGCCCGCAAGGCCGCCGAATCCGATGAAGGCGATCTCGACGACGGCCACCGGCCCGCCCCCCCCCGGGCGCGCCCACGATGGTGTCGACAGCCCGGCCCACTCGTGCGCCAGCGTCACCACGCGAGTCGGAGCAGCAAGGACTCGCCACGTCCCCGGCGGCGGCGGACATGGCCGCGCCAGCCCGCCAGTACCGCGATCAGCGTCCAGCCCACCGTGCCGGCGATCAGGCCCTCCAGCCGACCCGCGGCGTCCACACCGTCTGCTTGGTCCATGGGCACAACTCCCTCTGGATCAGACACGACGTCGAGCCGGTCACCCACAGAATCAGTGCCACGGCGAAGGCGAGGCACAGCACCTCCCCGACGGTGATGGGGATCCATGCCGACCTCGACGTCAGGTAGGCGAGGCCGGCAGTGCCAGCGGCGGTCGCCCAGCCGAAGAACACCACCGCGACGGTACGCCGCACCGACTTCCACGGTGGCACCCCCTCGACGGGCTGCTCCTCCGCCCTACCCGCCGCTGCAGTCATGCCGCCGTGTATGCCACCTGGCATTGTCGCTCCTGTGCTGCTGGTTCGGCTGCCTGATCCGATCGGCACGCACGCTACAGGCAGTCAGTGATCGTCACGGCCTCACGCGTAGGCGCTGCTCACGCCGCCCCTGGGCAGCGGCACTAGGCCTCCGCCAGGACCACGTCCGGCCTGGTGCGTGGACGACCACGTCGTCGGGGAGCGCGCAGGCGAGCCATGACTTCGGTGAAGGCGAGCCCTTTGCCGGCCTGCCCGGCTGAGCGGGGCGAGGCGTCAGGCGTGATCGGTGAGAACGGCCAGTCCGGCGACGAGTCCCACGAAGGCCACCACCGCGAGCAAGCAGAGGAACAACACCAGCCAGCCTGCCAGGAGGCTGGCCAAGGCCAGCCCGCAGCCTTCGCCGTCCATCCGGCGTCCCCGGAAGCGGCCTACGTGCCCGGCGGGGATGGCGATCAGAGCGCACAGCGTGGCCAGGCCGACGAAGATGCCAGGGTTTATCCAGGCGATGCCGGTAGCGAAGTTCGCCAGGAACGCGACTCCACCCACCGCGAAGAACGCACTGACCTTCGCCGCCCGGTTTCGTCCCGCGAGTGTCCGCGCCGGTGCTCCGGCTGCCGACCGCGTGCTGTTGGTGCCGCTCATGCCCAGTTCCCCGAGGTATCCGTGTCCTGCATGTGTACAGGGCAATGAATGTTATGGCCAGGCGGACTCCGGGAGACCCGCTCTTCCTCACCACGCTCGAAGTCTTCGCCACCAGCCGGTTCCCCATCTGGGAACCGGCCTTGACCACCCATACCGACGACACCGGCGTACCGCAGTTCACCGGGAGACTCCACAACACTTCACGGGACGCCCACGCTCCAAGAGCCACGTTTCAGCAGGTCAGCGAATTCCGTGGGTTGGCCTAGGTGCCGTCGTCGGTGAGACGTCCCAGGACCGCGCCGACCGGGCGGGCTGTGCGATGCGGTTCGAGTTCAGCCGCGAGGTCGGACAGCAGGGTGGTGCACCGGCCGGATTCGACTGTGGCGGCGATGTCCATTGCGGTGGTGGCGGTCTGTGCGGCGGCGTCGAGTTCGCGGCGGCGGGCTTGCGCCGTGGCGATCCATACGAGGTACAGGACTCTGTCGCGCTTGCGGCGGGATCCAGGGCGGCCACGCCGTCGGTGAGCAGTTCTACGGCGGTGGCCGGGCCGCCGAGGTCATCGCCGCTCAGGGCGCTGTGCCGGGCCTGCAGCTCTCCCACGCCGGCCGTAAAGCCTCCCGAAGCCGCCCGTGGGGTGAGGGCTCAGACGCCCCGCTCACCGAGGCCGACGGCGGCTGGAGTCCCTTGGGTCCCTCGCCGCTGCCATTCGCCGATGGCTACCGCGATCCCGCCAAGATGACGCACCAGCAGATCGCCGCCGCCGTCGGGCAGTTAACCGCGGCCGCCGCGCTGGCAGTCACCGCCGGATTCCGCGCCGTGGAACTCCACGCCGGCCACGGCCGCCTCCTGCACAGCTTCCTGTCGCCGATCGCCAACCAGCGCACCGACACCTACGGCAGCACCTACGGCGGCCGCACCCTTGGGGTGCCGCTGGCCGTGACCGGCTGGCTCGGCCACCACGAAAGCGATGGTGGCGAACGCTGGATCATCGACCCCACGTTCGCGGAAGGTCACGGCGCCACCGGCCACCGGCGGCTCATGGCGCTGCTCGCGGCACCCAACTGGGGCCTGCCCCTCACCCCTTTGGACAGCCACTGCAACTGCCATCTGCCGCCCGGCTACAGTGACCAGTGCACCACCATCACCGCCGGCGCGGCCCGGCAGCGAGGAGTGCTGGAAGTTCGCACCATCCACCGCAGCGGCGGGCGACTGAAATGGATCCAGCAGCACCGCCCGACGATCTACGCGGCCCAGCAGCAGCTTGCCCTCCCCGTGCCTGCCTGGGTCCACGGTTGGCTCGATCACGGTGGATTTCCTGCTCCGGACGTACCGGTCGACGCGACGAGGGCTGGCTCACCCGGGCATGTCCGGTGATCGCCTGCCCACCGGCTGCAGCCGAGAGGCGCTCACCATCTGTGAAGGGCAGCGAGGGAACAAGGCCGATGAGTGACTGCGCTGGCCCCAGGAATCACGCACCCCTCTCAGGCTGATCACCGCGGAGCAGCCGGCCCTCCTGCTCGAGCCCTGGCTGGTAGCACGGGGGGCATCGCCAAGAGGGCGTCGGCGTACCGTCCGGGTCCAAGCCGTACGGCCACAGCCAGCTCAGAATTTTCCCAGCTGACCTGTGAGCGCCGGTGTCGCCGTGGTCGGCGGCCTGCCGGCCAGAGTTTCGGCGCCCTCCCGGTCCCCGCATCGGCCAATGACGGCACGGTTTCCCCTGGTGAGACTGGCATGCGGCGGATCAGGACGGACGAGTACGGACAAGACACGTACGGATGCCCACACAGGGGGCCCACTCGGGGGTGCCGACGCCACCCGTCCAGCCACTTCGTTGTCCGTATGGCGGCGGATAATCACACAGCCGGCCACGGTGGGGTGCGGTGGTGAAGCCTCAGGGGGCTGTCGAACGCTCGGTGCGGGGTCACCTCGGTGACAGACGCCACTGTTGTGGCGCAATCCGTCCTGCACGACCGGTTCAACGACAGACCTTCCACCTCGGCAGCAGTCACCTGGGAGATGGTCAGGGCTCGGCCCAGGGGCGCTCTACGTCTCGCCCTCCTGCTCTTCCCGCACCTTCTTCTCCTCTCGCAGCCTCTGCCACCGCTGCCGCTGACGCTCGCCGTACGCCGCGTTGCGGACAGTCCCGTCGTCTTCGAGTCCGGATCCGAACGCACCCCCGACCATGCCCATGGAGCTGACGAACCAGGCGAGCCCGGCGTAGTCGTCGACCGTTGCCTTGTGCCCGACCACCTTGCCGAAGGCCGAGGGGGCCAGCGTGAGCTGGCAGACGCCGAAGAGGGCGAGGAACAGGACCACGTACAGGGAGAGCACACCGAAGGTGATCGTCACGCAGGTGACTGTGTTGTAGAGGCGGGAGAAGGGGCGGGAGAGTGAATCGTGAGGGCGTTCCCAGAGCTCGTGATCGATGATGATCCATGCGGTGAGGGCGGTGAGGGAGGCAAGAGAGCTCCCGATCAGGCGTCCCGCGTCCATGCCCGAGGAGATGATCCAGGCCGAGGTGTTGATCAGGCCGAAGGCGGCGGTGGCGAAGACACCGGCCAGTGCGCGGGAGAGGGTGGTGAAGAGCCGCCAGGGCCGGTTGGCCCGCACCATGCCGGTGACGAGACGCAGATGGCCGCGCAGGCCGGGCACGATGAAGCGTTCACGCCCGTCCTCGCCGGGCCCCGAAGCTTCGAGCCTGCCGGCTTCCTCCGGGGACGGAGCGAGATCGGCATGTTCCCGGGTGAGCATGCCGACGACGTCCGCGACGACGCGCCGGGCGCGCTGGCGCATCCGCCAGGAGCCGAGCGCCGGCAGGGACACCAGCGCGATGCCGTCCGCAGGGCTCACCTCAACGCTGACCGGCTCCAGGCCGGCTCGCCGAGGCAGATCGGTGAGGAAGACTCCGGCCTCCCAGTCGCCCTCGGGCAGGAATGGGCGTACGACGTCGGTCACGGAGGAGACCTCCAGTTGCTCGTCCGCGACCAGCGGTGCCGTGCGCGCCGTCACCTGCCAGTCGACGTCGGCGCGGACCCGCCGCCTCAGCTGCTGCGGCAGCTCTTCGGCCAGTCCCTGGGCGATCTCCGACGCCACTCCGGGGTCGGCGACCAGCACGATCCGTACCGCCGCAGCGGCAGGCAGGGAATCTGTCATGGTCTCGATCCGGTGGGGTGTGGGCAGGCGCGACGGGTTTCTCGCCCGAGGTCCCGTTGTAACGCCCCCCTATGTGGCGGTCGAGCGCGACAGGCGCCTTGGCGCCCGGCGTCCCCCGATCAGGCCCTGGGTAACCGGCGCGGCCCCAGGAGGGCATTCGGCGGGACCTGCCGGAGCGGTTCGGACCCTGGGGGACGGTTTGCAAACGGCATCGCCGTTGGTCAGCGGACGGAACGTGGAAGATGCTGCTGACTCGAATGCAGGCCGCTGACGACGCCGCGGGCCGAATCGACTGGGACGTGTTGGTGGAGTCGACCGCAGTGCGGGCCTACCAGTAAGCCGCCGGCGCCAGGAAGACGCCAGCATCCGCACATGATTCGAGAAACATCGCCCAGGGGCCTGGGTGCTGATGTCCAGCCGCCCGTCGCCGTCGAAGTCGCCGAAGACGACGTGCACACCTAGTGACCTGAGTCAGAGATTCATCGTTAAGGGCTGTCCCGTAACTGGGCTGCGCCTCCTTGCCGATCCCGGATCCCGCCATGTCAGTGGCTGGTGACAGGATCGAGAGGTGCTGATCAAGGGATACGACGTTGGCCCGCTGGTGCCGGGTGAGTCACTTCTGGTCCACCCGGGCTTCTGGTCGAACTACCTCATGGCGATGTGTAGCGACGGGGGGTGTGCCGAGCGCCCGGTTCCGGAGTGGTTCGGCGAGGACGGCGCCGATGCCGACGCCCTGTCCGAGGTCCTCTTCGATCCTGAACACTGGCCAGTGTTCAGGGTGCCGGTAGAAGACGGCCCCGGAGCCGTGGTGATCTACCGCAACCTGGACGGCGACTACGGCACCGACTACCTCCTCACCCATCCAGGCAGAAGCTACGTCGAGCAGATCGCCAGCTGGGACGGCGACTTCTCGGGCACGGGGCTGACGTGGCTCGAACTGATCCGGATCGCCGACAACCCAGCCTTGGCGGCCGAAGGCGTCCAGGACACAGTCACCCGCCTCCTGCTACTGCTTCCCCTCCTCACCGACCCGGACATGCCGGCAACAGCATCCGCAAGGCTTGTCGCCGCCCTGACCGTAGTCGGCGCGCCGCAAGACACTGCGTCCATCGCGGCGGAGCATCTGCTGGCCCACCTCACAAGGAGATCCCGACACGACCCCACGTGGGCATCTCCGCTGAGCGGCAGCTGACGGGCGGCCGAACCGTTGATCACACCCGTGGAACGATCTTGATATGGCTGGTGCGATCACGGCGTCGGAGTCTTCCTGGATAGCCCCGTCCTCCGGGCTGAGTCCTCGCGCCTTCGGGAAGCTGATGACGGTTCTGCGGCGCGAGGGTGCGGACGCGGTCCGCAACGGCCAGCCCTGGAGCCTTCCGCTGGAAGACCGGGCCCTGCTCGTCGTGGCCTACTGGCGCACCAACAAGTCACGCCACTGCACCCCGGTCCAGAATCCCGTCGATCACCTGCCGGTGATCCCGCCATCTGCCACAACGCCCGTTGCTGACCGGTAGGAACGGGCGAAGCCGCTCCCATTCGGCATCCGTCAGGTCACCTCGCCCCATGACCACGTGAACAATTCGGCAACGGAGTAGTCACATGATCAGCTGGACGGCGACAGCCTTGTCGGCCTCGCTGCCGAGGGCCGCGTGGTCATCGGTCGGAACAGCTGGCGGTCTTCAGTGCGCGGCCCGCGAGCCAGGCAGCGATCCGCTTCTGCAACTCCTTGTCGGCGCGGGGATAGTCCCAATGTGCGTACCATTCCAGGTCTTGCAGGATGTTCTCAGAGCGGGCCGGGTGGGCCACCACCCTCACGTCGACCCCGATCTCGCCCGTCGAGCAGCCCATGTACACGCTGCTGTCGAGCGCCATCATGCTGAAACCCGGGTGGCCCGCACGTATGCCGAGGAACGCCGATGCCGCACCCCGACCCATGATGTCCCAGCGATCAAGGAGCCGGACCCGGGTCCAGACCCGCGATGGGGCACGGCGGCCGTAGTGCAGGTTCTTCGGCAGGACGGCCTGGTGCGTGTAGGTGCCGTGAGGAAGCATGACGAGGAACTCGCGCCGGTGGCCGAAAAGACCCGAGGAGACCGCCAGGCCATGCCAGTCCTCGTTGAGACGCTCGACGAGCCGTGGGGTTTCGTACCGGTGGGAGAAGCCGCCGACGATGTCCTTGGGACCATATCCGGAGACCAACGGCATCGTGCCGTCCGGCACGGCGTCCGGGATCACCTCCAGGCCGGCCCGCCACAGCGGCCGGTACATCTTGCGTTCGCGCTCCTGAATACCCACGGGTCAGTGTTCTACCAGGTGCGGCGCGCCAAGAATCCCCGGCCCGGCGCGTCTCCCGTTCCCGGCCTCCCGGATCGGACCGGTGCTCGGATCAGATGCATGATCGGCCGGACAGGGCCTAGCCCTAGGACTTATCCGGACGATCATGTGTATAACGGGGATGACCGCGTTTTGCCGCGGTGGCGGTATCGAGGAACGCATGACCGCGTCTGCCATAACGGGAGTCGGCCCGGGCGCGGAGCCGAGCACCGCCCTGCCCCGTGTGCTGATCGGCGGAGACGGCATGATGGGGATCATGAAGTCTCTCGCCGTAGCCGGTCTGCGCATCGTGGAGGGCTGGACTGCGCCCGACGGGCTCCTTCCGCCCACCGTCACCAGCCAGGCACCGAGCGTCCCGTCTGAGGACGGGCGCGTCGAGGCCATGCTGGACTTCCTCGATCCGCAGCTGCACGAAAAGGCGAACGCCGACTGGTACCGGCTGTCGGTCGAAGGAGGACTCTTCTCCGAGACCGACTGCAGGTTCCTGATCGCGCTCCACCCCGGCCAGGACCGCCTCGCACGGTGGCACTGCGTCGAGCTGCAGAGCGAGTGGGACATCATGGGCAAGGGTGCTGACGGACTGCTAGGCAGTGCCCCCTACCGCCCCGAGTTCAGCATGCTTTCCCTCGACGGGAACGTGCTGTGCTTCGCCACGACGTGGGAGCACGCCATCAGCACCTCGGTGCTGAAGGCGCCGCATCGTTCGCAGGTCCTCCGCGAGTGGGCCGAGGATCTGACGGACGGCACCATGGACGACATGGGCGATCCGGACGAGGCACCGCTGAGCCTGGCGGCACATCGCTGGCTCGACAGCCACTAGCTAGGAGGGCCGCCGATCCTGTGACGCAGTGCGCTTGCTCTCGGGCTTCGGACAGGTCACACCTCCACCCACGACCTACGGTATGTGCATGAAGGAACGTTCAAGCGAAGTGTCGACCGACCTCTATCCAGAGTTGGCTGTGCCGGGCGGCTTGGGAGAAGCGTTGGCTCGCGAAGTGGCTCGCCGCGGGCGCGCTATCGGCCCCATGGAACCCGTTGAGGGGTTCGCCCCAGCGGTAGCCGCTTGCCGTGTTCGTGGAAAGGCGCGGTTCGCGGTCTATGCGACCAACGACGACGAACGCGAGTTCCGTATCGAGATCTCCGCGGACTCCGGATGGCTCTGGGGCGCCTTCGGCAGCACCGATAGCCTCGCGGTGGTGGCCGCCATCCTGCACGAATGGTGTGAGGGCGCATCGATCGGTCAGCTGCGCCGCGAGTGGACGCTCCTCGCGGATGACCCGTTGAAGGCGGCACCGCCTGGAAGGGTCGTGTCGACCGCCTGGCGACTGACCTTGGAACGCTCGCCGGTGATCAGGCTGGGCGACGCCGAACTTGCCGAGGCTCTGTATGCCCAGCCAGCCCTGCGTGTCTTCTTCCCGTGGCCGTCGCACGGCCAGTTCAGCCTGCTCAGCAGCACCGCTGCTCCGTTCCATGAGGAGCTTCCGCGTGTGATTCCGACAATAGACGGGCTGTGGGATGTGGTCGCAGAGCGATCTGCGCAGACACCGTCACGTGTGCTCGGTGCCCGCCTCAGCGCCGGCGAAGCCGCAGCGCTGGTGGCGGCGAACATTCCCGCAGGCAGCGGCCCGGCCGTCGAGGGTGGTTGGCCGGAGCGCGAGAGCACCGCCTGATCTTCGATCGTACGAACGCCTGGTTGGCCGCCATCTCGTCGGTGACCCCGGGCGCCGTGGCGTTCAGGTAGCGGCGGACTTTCGGGCTTTGCTCCGGGTGTGGGCGAGTCGGTAGGAGTCGGTGCCGGCCTCGATGATCGTGCCGTTGAAGGTGAGCCGGTCGACGATCGCGGTGCAGAGCCTGGGGTCGGTGAAGGTTTTGGTCCAGCCGCCGAAGGATTCGTTGGAGAGGCAGAGCGGCTGTGCCTTCTTCGCCCACTCGCAGGTGGCCAGGGTGTGGATCACGGCGGGGTCGATGTTGGGGTTGGCGTCAAAGTCGAACTCCCGCAGCGACTTCTGCCTCGAAAGCGCGGCGGCTTTGATCCGGCGCTCGGAGCGACGTCGTGCCCGGTCATCGCACTCGGCCAGCAGGAGTGGCGTTAACGGTCTGAACTGGCCCCACTTTTCCGGCCCGAACTGGCCCCACTTCGGGGCTGGTGCGGCGATTCTTCCGGCTTGAAGTGGCCCCGGCTTCCGGTCTGCACCGGGGGCCACCCGCCCAGCTTCGCCGGGACGTCTGTCCGGGTAACTCGCTGTGGGAGAGAATGCTGGGCATGACGACTTGAAGAGCACCGGCCGGGCGGCAGCACTGGCGCAAGGTCGGGACCTGGAACACGATCTCCGACGGGGACCGTCGGATCTGTGCCGCCTGCAGTACGCCCGTCCGCTCGTACCAGTACCGCTTCTATCCGCCCGAGTCCTCCATGTTCGAGCGGTGCATCGGACTCGCCTGGTGTTCCAGTTGCCGGATCTACTCCGGCAACATGGTGCACGTCCCGCGAAAGCGGGTCCTGGTCGACGCCCTCGCTTCGCTTCCTGGCGAACAACGGGAGAGGCTTGCACGTTCGGAAACACGGCTGATTGAGTTCCTGGACCGCCAGGCCCGAGGCAGCAGAGATTAAAGGCTGTCCCGTAAGTGATCTTGGGGGTCGACGGAGGATACGGGTGGCGGCGGTGCGACCTCGTCTATCCCCTGAGGGCGAGGTTGTGCAGGCGGGCGATGCCGAGCATCGCGTGGTGGACGCCGTCGCCTTTCAAGCGGCAGTCGCGGAGGATCTTCCAGCTCTTCATGCGGGCGAAGGTGTGCTCAACGCGGGCCCGCACTCTCTTGTGGGAGCGGTGGTGTTCCTCCTTCCCGGCCGGCAGTTCCTCACCCTTGGTGCGGCGGTGCGGGATGACGAGTCCGGTTCCCTGGTAACCGCCGTCAGCGGTGGTCATGGCGGAGCTGACGGCGTCCTTGGCTCCGGACTCCTCCCAGCCGCGTGAGTCGTGCCGGTTGCTGGGCAGGGGGCGGCCGACCACGACAACAAGGCGGGTGTCCGCGTCGATGACGACCTGATGCACCGTGGAATAGCGATAGTTCTTCGACTGCGCGGCGATCGAACGGTCGCGGGTGGGGACCAGAGTGCCGTCCACGATCAACACGGCGTCCTTCGCGAACCGCTTGCGTGGTTTGAGAGTGAGCTTCGGGCCGAGGTGGTCAATTACACGACTGGCCGCGGACTTCGACACACCGAACGGTGGCGCCAGTTGCCGCAACGTCAGGTTGGTCCGCCAATACGCGGCGACCAGCAGCACCCGGTCCACCAGCGGCAGCCTCCACGGCCGTCCGCGACTCGGAGCGTCGGCACCCTCCTGACGCAGTTGGGCCACCAACTTGCTCAAGGCGCGTGGGCCCAGCCCACTGAACGGGGCTATCCAACTCGGCTCCACTGCCGTGATCACACCAGCCACCTGGAGATCATTTCAGTTGCCGATGCCCCTTCTCGCGACTGATCCTGGGCACCGAGCGAGGGAGTCGAGATGGGACTGATGCTCTTCCCAGGCGACGACGACGTGGCGAGCCCTGACGTCTCCTGGTCCTACACCGGCTTCAGCATGTTCAGGATGTGGCTGGCCCAGGCCGAGGGGTTCACACTCGCCGAGATGGACGGCTTCGGCGGAGATCGTCAGTGGTGCAGCGTCTCGACCACGCTGGCGCCACTACTCAACCACCCAGATGACGATGGCCCCGACCTCACGCCGACTCAATGCGCGGCCATGTTGCCCCGGCTGGAAGCACTTCTCGACCAGCATCAGCCTGATGACAGCGACGCCGTCCTCCGACGGCGGATCGAAGACGTCAGCCAGTTGGTCACTGTCCTGCGGTTCTGCGTGGACAAGGGCGTTGAGCTCATCTTCGGCTAACCACCGGAACGCATAGCGACCTGCCACCTGAGGGAGCGGCCCGCGATGACGGGACATCCTTTAGACTGCCATATTGGCGCCGTGACAGATCCCGGTGTAACGCGGCGGCGCTGACACGACGCAGAACTATGCGGATACCGGCCACAAGCGGGGGCGAATCGCCGCCCAGGTCGCCGTGACCGAAAGGACAGCGTCAGGTCGGAAATTGTTGTGAACAACGTTGATCCTGCTTCCGGGTACCAGACGTACGACCAAGCCCCGCACCAGGTGCACGGCCAGTCCCCGCACCAGGTGCACGGCCGGCCCTCCGGGCCCGACCGCACCAGGCGCAATGAGGCCACTGCGCGGGGTGTCGCCGTAACGGTCTGCACGATCGCCGATGTTGCGGCAGGTTTGATCGGCTTGTGGATCGTGCTCTACCTGCTTGACGCGGACCAGGGGGAATCCCTTTGTTGTGTTCGTGCACGGAACAGCGGACTGGCTGTCCGGCTGGGCGCGAGACATTTTCACTATGGACACAGAAGGCCTGCGCGTTGTCCTCAATTACGGACTCCCGGCCGTCATCTATTTGCTGATCGGTCACGGAATCGCTGCCCGGATCAACAGGGCCTGACCACAGCGGAGGGACCAACGCAGTGATGCCCACTCCCAGCGAAAGCCATCACGTGCCGATCTATGAGGACTTGGTGCAGGAACGCGGTGACGTCGTGGCGGAGGCTCAGATAGCCGCCGAGCACACGCAGCACCAGGCAGCGGAACTGCTGGGCGGACAGCATGCCGACCCACCGCACCCCGTCGGGGGGTGACACGTTGCGTGTGTCTGGGCTGCCGAACTGTGCCGCCGCTGCCCGTCTCCCGGAGGCACCTGACCGTTTCGGTCACAGCACGGGCCCCGGGGGAGGAGAGGCATCCCCGGGGCCCGGCATATGGAGTCGTGCTGTTCCACGACGACGCGATCTGCACGTCAAGGGGCGTGCGCCCGTCTCCGCGTTCAGCCCGCCTCGGGCTGTGAAGGCTGCACCTGACGCAGGCAGTACACACACCTGGACGCCGAGTCGACGCGGCCCATGCACCGCCGGAAAGTGACTCTTCAGAGAGCGGTCGGCTCCCTCGCGTGTTGCTCCCGGCCGGGCACCAGGCGAGGAACCAGGAGGACATAGGCGACCATGCCGAGCATCTCGACCAGCGTCTGGGCGACCACGACGACCGCGGCCACGGCCAGGTCGCCGGGCAGGACAGGGGCCAGCGGCAGGACAACGAGAGAGTTACCGGTAGCCCCAGTGAAGACGACCGCTCGCCCCGCGGGCGCGTCCAGGCGGAACAGGCTGGTCACGGCCTTGCCTGCGCTCGCCATCACCACCAGGAACACCGTGTAGAACGGGACGACCGCGGCGACGTCGGCCAGGCTGTCGCCGAGCTTGGGCACTTGGGAAGCGGCCACGACCAGCAGCGTGGCCGCCATCAGCGGCACCATCGTGGTGGTCGCCGCGGCGGAGACCTTTTGGCCGGCCGGACGGCACGCGGCCCACGCCTGCGGGGCCCACGCCTGGGCGAGCGGGATGACGATCAGGACGACGAACGCCTCGATGAACGGGCTCACCTCGACGATGTCGGCGAGCCCTGAGCCCATGAGCAGGTACAGGAACCCCGGAAGGAGCGGCATCTGCGCGACCAGTTGGACCGGGGTGGCGGCCAGCAGGCGGCGGCTGGAGCCGCCGGCGAGCCCGCAGAAGACGATCATGTGGTCCACGCACGGGCCACGGGCACAGCAGCACACCGAGCCGCACCGCCTGGTCGGCCGGCAGGAACGCGAACATCGCGGCCACCACCAGAGGCACGACCACGTAGTTCACCACGACCGCGGCAGACAGGAACCGCCTTCGCGCAGCGAGCGCACCAGCTCGGCGGCGGGGACCTGGAGGAAGGTGACGAACAGCAGCCCCCCGAGCACCGGGTTGATCGCGTGCTCCAGCCCCGGCCCGAGGCCAGGGGCCTGTCCAGCCGAGCAGGCCGCCGGTGGCCATGGCCGCCAGGTAGATCGCGACCTGGTGGTGTTCCATCTGCTCGACCAGGCCCTGCGGTCCCTGCTGCGACACCCGAACTGCTCCCTCTGCTGTGCCGGTCGCCTCGTGGCAGCCGCGCGCTTCGATCCTCACAGGCCACCGTGCGCGGCCTGGCCTGCGGCTCCCGCTCAGTGAGAGGTCTTGTTGCCGTCCGGTTCCTGAGGTGGGCCGGGGATTGGCATGCCGAGGTCGGCCGGCGCCGCGACCGTACGGCAGGACGTCATCCGGCGTCGCCGCCGTACCACTAGAACGCCGGGTCCGGTGGCCTTGGTCGTTTTTGCTGGGGTGGGTGTCTGCGGGGCGTTGGTCGGGGGTGGGGTGCGGGTGGGGCTGAGGACGGCGAGGTGTGGGCCCGGGCAGTTCATTGTGCGTGACTGTGGTGGTCCTGGCGTCGAGCGTGCCTCGGGGCGGGGATGAATGGGAGGAGGAGGTGATGGGGTTGGTCCGAAGGGGTCGGCCGGTATCCCGGCGGGGGACTGGGGTGCTCTGACTTCCAGTTGGAGTGCGGTCGGGGTCAGGTGCGGTGGGCGGGGTTCATGGCGTAGGGACTGTGGAGCATGGTGGGTAGGGCGGTGGTCGCGGCCCTGGGCGGTGATCTTGCGTATGTCCTCGTTCTGGTTGGCGGTGACGTGCGTGGGGTGGGTCTTGTGGGCCTTGTGGGTGGAGTCGAGGAGGGCGTCGAAGGCGAGTCGCGTGAAGGAGCCTGTCGGATCCGGACCCGGGCGGGGTGGAGGCGTGGTGGGCTGTGGCTATGGGTGGAGGCGGGCCTTGCCTGTGATGCGGATGCCTGTTTCTTGACCCGGGTGGACGGTGGGGGGGCCTGCGGCGCGGATGTTGACTGGGGTGTGGTGGCCTTGGATGGTGACGGTGACCATGGTGTGGTGGCCGTAGTAGGAGACGTCGGTCACTGTGCCTGTGATGGAGTCTTCGGAGTCTGTGTCGGTCAGCAGGAGTTGTTCGGGGCGGAGCAGGACCGTGCCGGTGCGGAGTCCTTGGGGCGGGGCGGCGAGGGGTACGGTGCCGAGGGCGGTGTGGGCTGTGTGGTTGCCTTCGACGGTGGCGGGCAGGTGGACGGCGTCGCCGACGAAGTCGGCGATCCAGGGGTCGGCGGGGTGGCGGTAGAGGTTTTGCGGGGTGGTGCACTGGGTGATCTGTCCGTCTCGTACGACGGCGACGAGGTCGGCGGTGGACAGGGCCTCTTGTTGGTCGTGGGTGACCAGGACGGCTGTGGCGCCGGTTGCCCGCAGTGCGGATCGTACGTCCGCGCGCACACCGGTGCGCAGTGCGCTGTCGAGGGCGTTGAACGGCTCGTCGAGCAGGACAAGTTCGGGGCGCGGGGCGAGCGCGCGGGCGAGGGCGACGCGCTGTTGCTGGCCGCCGGACAGTTCGTGCGGCATGCGGTCGCCGTAGCCGGCCAGTCCGACCAGTTCGAGCATCTCCTGGGTGCGGCTGGGCCGTTCGGCTCGGTCGGCGCCGGTCAGCCCGAAGGCGACGTTGCGGGCTACGCTCAAGTGCGGGAAGAGGGCTCCTTCCTGGGGCACGATGCCGATGCGGCGCCGCTCCGGCGGGAGGTGGACGCCGGGTCCGTTCAGGAGCCGGTCGCCGAGGCGGACGGTGCCGGCGTCGGCGCGCAGGAATCCGGCGATGATCCGCAGCATGGTGGTCTTGCCGCAGCCGGAGGGGCCGAGGACCGCTGCCAACGCGCCTGGGGGGACGGTGAGTTCGAGGCTGTGCAGGACCGGCTCTCCGGCTTGGTAGGACTTGGTGAGTCCTTCGATGTGCAGTGCGTTCGTGTCGTTGGTGTCGTTCATGTCCGGTGCCTGCCTAGGAGGTAGGAGGGGACGGCGGCCAGCACGATCAGCGCGGCGGCGTAGGGGGCGGCGGCGGCGAAGGAGCCGGCACCGGTCTCGGTCCACAGCCGGGTGGCGAGGGTGTCCGTGCCGGTGGGGCGCAGGAGGAGGGTGGCGGGGAGTTCCTTCATGCAGACCACGAAGGTGAGTGCCGCCCCGGCCGCGACGCCCGGCGCGGCCAGCGGCACGGTGATCTCGCGCAGCACCTGCCACGGCCGTCGTCCGAGCGAGCGGGCCACGTCTTCCAGGACGGGCGGCGCCTGGAGCACGGCCGCGCGGGTGGCGGCCACCGCGACCGGCAGGAAGAGGACGGCGTAGGCGCAGACCAGCAGCGGGAGTTGCTGGTACAAGGGGTAGGCGTAGCGAACGGTGAAGAACACCAGCGCGAGCGCGACCGTGATGCCGGGCAGGGCGTGGCCGGCGTACGCCGCCTGTTCCAGCAGCCGTGCTCCGGGGCCCTTGTGCCGGGCGGCGATCACCCCGACCGGCAGGGCGAGGAGTGTGGTGAGGCTCGCGCCTGCCGCCGCCACTGCGAAGGTGGCCCAGGCGGTCTCCGCGAGCCCGCCGAGGTCCCAGGTGGCCGAGCTGCCGACGGCCAGCCAGTAGCCGAGGCTGCTCAGCGGGAAGGCGACGGCGATGGCCGTCACCGCCCCGCACCACAGCAGGGCGAGCGGCCGCCATCGGCCGAGGGTGAGCGCAGTGGCCGGGCGGGCGGTGCCCGTTCCGGTCCTGGCGTGGCTGGCCGGGCCGCGTGTGCGGGTTTCGGCGGCGACGAGCGCGATCGTCATGACCACCAGGACGACGCTGAGCGCGGCGGCCGGGGTGCGGTCGAAGGAGGCCCGGTAGGAGGTGTGGATGGCCCGGGTGAAGGTGTCGTAGCGCATCAGTGAGACCGCGCCGAAGTCGGAGAGCACGTACAGCGCGACGAGCAGTGCCCCGCCCGCGGCCGCCGGCCGCAGTTGCGGGAGCGTGACGCGGACGAAGGTCCGCAGCGGTCCGTGCCCGAGGGAACGTGCGACCTCCTCCTGTGCCGGGTCGATGCCGCGCAGTGCGGCGGCGACCGGCAGATGCACGTAGGGGAAGCTGACCAGTGTCAGGGCGAGGGCGGCGCCGCCGAAGCCGGTGAGGTCCGGCTCGGCCGACAGCCAGGCGAAGGCGGCGACGTAACTCGGTACGGCCAGCGGCATCGTGGCCAGCACCGACCAGACGCGGGCCCCTGGCAGTGCGGTGCGCACGGTCAGCCAGGCCAGGGAGACACCCAGCACCAGGCAGGCCGCCACGACCACGGCGGCCAGGCCAAGGCTGCGGCCGAGGAGGTCGAGCGTCCGCTCGTTGGCGATGACCTCCCAGGCGAAGGCAGGGCCGCGTTCCAGGGCGCGGATGGCGAGGTAGCCGAGGGGCAGCAGGGCGAAGAGGGCGGCGGCGCAGGCGGGGACCAGCAGGATCAGGGCTGGTCGGCGATCGGGTCTGCGGGCCTTGCCCGGCTGGCGCGATATCCTGAGCCGCGTGCGGATGGAGCGGACCGTGCCGCTTCCGCTTGCGGCGTGCACGCGCTCGCGCCCGGGTGGGGCCGGGTCTCCGGTCGGGCGCGAGGCGGAGGGTGAGATGCGCACGGTGGGTCAGACCAGTCCGACGTCCTGGAGCATGGCCAGCGTCTCCTGGAGGGACTCCAGCTTGCCGAGGTCGATGTCGGGGGACTCGAGCGAGTCGAACGCCGGCAGGCCTTCCACGGTGCTGGTGACTCCCGCGGCCAGCGGGTACTCCTTGGTGTTGTCCGCGAAGTGGGTCTGTGCCTCCTTCGACAGCAGGTAGTCCACGGCCTTCTGGGCGGTGTCGCTCTGCCCGCTGTCCTTGAGGATGCCGGCGCCGGCGACGTTGATCAGTGCGCCGGGGTCCTTGCCGGGCAGGAAGTTCAGCTTGGAGTTGACCTTGTCCTCGCCCTTCTCGGCGACCCGCTCGTACCAGTAGTAGTGGTTGACCAGGCCGAGTTCGGCCTCGCCGGCCTCGACGGCGTCCAGGGTGGCGAGGTTGTGGGCGTAGGTCTTGGCGCCGTTCGCCTTCAGGTCCTCAAGCCACTTGCGGGTGATGTCGTCGCCCTTGAGGACCCGCATGCCGGTGACGAAGGCCTGGAAGGAGGCGTTGGTGGGGGCGAAGCCGACCTTGCCCTTCCACTCGGGCTTGACGACGTCGAAGACGCTGTCCGGGACCTCGTCCTCGGCGACCTTGTCCGGGTTGTAGGCGATGACGCGGACGCGCCCTGAGAGGCCCACCCAGTCACCTTCGGAGCCGCGGTACGCCTTGTCGACCTTGTCGAGGGTGGCCGTGGGCAGCTTCCGCAGCATGCCCTGCCTGGACAGGGCGCCCAGCGCGCCGGCGTCCTGGGAGAAGAACAGCCCGGCCTTGGTGCGGTCGCCCTCCTCCAGGATCTGCGCGGCCAGTTCCGCGCTTTCGCCGTAGCGCACCTCGACCTTGGTGCCGACGGCCTTCTCCAGCTTGTCGAGGATCGGCTTGACCAGCTTCTCGTTGCGGCCGGAGTAGATGACGAGGCCGGAGTCGCCACCCGCGCCCGCGCTGTCCTTGTCGTCGGAGCCGCATGCCGCGAGGGCGGGGAGCAGCAGGCCGGCCGCGAGCAGCGCGGTGATCCGGCGAACCGAGGGGCGTCGCATGGTGTGTGCCTTCCTGCGGGGCTCGCCGTCACGCCGCCGGTCATGTCGGTGCAGAGCGAGGGGCGAAGCCATCCTGTGGCTTTGCTGTGGCTTGATTATGACCATGCTATGAATAAGGTAAAGCTTACCTAATCGTCAAGGCTTCTGTGTTAACAGCGGACGTTGCCGCGGAAAGGGAGCGCCCCGTGCTCCAGATCTCCGGATCCCTCCCGGCACCTGCCGCCCCCGACTCACCCTCAGCACCGTGGCCGAAAACCGTGCCCTTCACGCGCGGACTGGCGGCGTACGGCGACCGCGTCGCGCTCATCACGCCGGACGCCGAGCTGACGTATCGCCGGCTGGGTGAGCGCGTGGCCGCCACCGCCGAGCGCCTCGGGCCCGTACGGCGGCTGGTGCTGCTGGCCGGGGCCAACCGCTCCGACGCGCTCGTCACCTACCTGGCCGCCCTGTCCGCCGGTCACCCCGTCCTGCTCGTCCCCGGCGACAGCGAGAGCACGATCCGCTCGCTGACCGAGGCGTACGCCCCCGACGTCGTCGCCCGCCCGCACACGGACGGGACGTGGGCCCTCGACGAACGGCACCCCGAGAGCGCCCATACCCTCCACCCGGACCTCGCCCTGCTGCTGAGCACCTCCGGTTCGACCGGCTCGCCCAAGCTGGTGCGGCTCTCGCACGGGAACCTCCAGGCCAACGCCGAGTCCATCGCCACCTATCTGGGTATCGACGACACCGACCGGGCGGCCACCACGCTGCCCATGCACTACTGCTACGGCCTCTCCGTCATCCACAGCCACCTGCTGCGCGGCGCCGGGCTGATCCTCACCGAGCGGTCGGTGTCCGAGGCTGCCTTCTGGCAGGAGTTCCGTGCCGCGCGCGGCACCTCGCTCGCCGGGGTGCCGTACACCTTCGACCTGCTCGACCGGATCGGCTTCGAGCGGATGGACCTGCCGCACCTGCGCCGCGTCACCCAGGCCGGGGGTCGTCTGGCCTCCGAACGTATCGCACAGTACGCCGAGTTGGGGCGCCACTGCGACTGGGAGCTGTTCGTCATGTACGGCCAGACCGAGGCCACGGCCCGCATGGCCTACCTCCCGCCACACCTTGCCGCCGAACGCCCCGAGGCCATCGGCGTGCCGATACCCGGCGGCTCCTTCCGGCTGCAACCGGTCGACGGCCACGGTCCAGATGTCGGCGAGCTCGTCTACTCGGGGCCGAACGTGATGCTCGGCTACGCAGAGAGCCCGGCCGACCTCGCACTCGGCCGGACCGTGGAGGAACTGCACACCGGGGACCTCGCCCGGCGCGCATCCGACGGGCTGTACGAGATCGTGGGCCGCCGCAGCCGCTTCGCGAAGATCCTCGGACTGCGGATCGACCCGCAGCAGGTGGAGACGCTGCTGGAAGTTCACGGAGTCACCGCGTTCTGCGCGGGCGACGGGGAGGCACTCGCGGTGGCCGCGCTCGGCGGCGCCGGCGATGAGGCACGGATCCGGCGGCTGGTCGCGAAACAGTGCGGGCTCCCGGCCCGTGCGATAGGGGTCCGGGCCCTGTCCGAACTGCCCCGCCTGGCCACGGGAAAGCCCGACTACGAGGCCGTAAGACACTTGACGCGCCCAGCTCAGGACGAGGCGCCCGGCACTGGTGAGGATCTCCGCAACCTCTTTGCGGAGATCCTCGACCGCACCGACGCCACCGAGGACAGCAGCTTCGCCGGCCTGGGCGGCGACTCCCTGTGCTACGTCGAGATGTCCCTGCGCCTGGAGGAGGCACTGGGCCACCTGCCCACCGACTGGCACAGGTCGACCATCCGCGAACTGCGGGCCCTGGCAAAACCGGTGGCAAAGACGCCGGAGGGACAGGACGGGCGGACAGAGCCGCGGCGGGCCCGTCCGGTTCCGGGACTCGGCAAAGCCGCCTCCTGGGCCACCCCGCAGTCCTGGCGGACGCGCCGCACCCTGGAAACCGGCATCGCCCTGCGCGCGGTCGGGATCGTCCTCATCGTCGGCTCACACGTCCAGGTCTTCGACATCAAGGGCTTCGCCCACATCCTCATCGGCATCGCGGGCTACAACTTCGCCCGCTTCCAGCTGACCGACGCCGCGCGCCGCGAGCGCGTACGGCACCTGCGGCGCAGCATCGCCCGCATCGCGGTACCGAGCATGGTGTGGATCACCGGCGCAGTGGTCCTGACCGACTTCTACGACCCGGCCAACGCCCTGCTGCTCAACACCCTGCTCTCCCAGGGGAACGACCGCTTCGACTGGGCCTACTGGTTCGTCGAGGCCCTGGTCTACTACCTGGTCGTCCTCGCCGCCCTCATGGCCGTACCGCTGCTGGACCGGCTGGAGCGGCGGTACACGTTCGGCATGCCGCTGGCGCTCCTGGCCGTCGGTCTGGTCGGCCGCTACGACGTTCTGGGCCTGGCATCCGCCCGCCCCCAACTGAGCCCCTCGGTGGTCTTCTGGCTGTTCGCACTCGGGTGGGCGGCCGCACGGGCAGCCACCGCGCGGCAACGGGCCCTGCTCACGGCCGTCCTGCTGCTCACCGTGCCCGGCCTGTTCCAGGACCAGCCCCTGCGCACCGCCCTCGTGATCGCCGGGCTGGCGCTGATGATCTGGGTACCGACCCTGCCCAGCATCGGCCCGCTCAGCGCGCTCGCCGGCGTCCTGGCGAGCAGTTCCCTCTACATCTACCTGACGCACTACCAGGTCTACCCCTACCTCCAGGAGGACTTCCCCCTCACCGCCGTGCTCGCCTCCCTCGTGCTCGGCGTCGGCTACGCGGCGGTCGTGACGCGGGCCGCGCGGACGATCCGGTGGCTGTGACCGGAGCACGCAGGCACGAGCAGCCCGCTCTGGGACAGCTCATAGTGATAGCGCACGTCCGTTGTGCGGCGCGTCGTGGCCTGCACGTACTGTGAGGGCAGCCGGCTGGCGCCAAGGCGCGTGGGCTGGCCGGGAGCCGGGTCAGCCGAGGCGATGAAGCGGAAGGGCCGATCTGCGCACTGGCCGCCTGTGGCGCCGGTGGTGATCGTGACCTGTCCGGTTGTGGGTTCGACGATGTGGACGTTGTCCGTCAGGTACCGGTTGGCGCCGTCGATGCTCGCGACCACCGACGGTGTTTCCGCGAAGTCGCTGTTGAAGGTGATGAGGTACTTGCCGGTTGGCTTCGGCCCATTTGAAGCCGGCGCCGGCGGTCCGCTTGCCCTCAGCCGAGACGGTCCCCCGGATGATCTGCAGGGTTTCGGCCGTGATGAGCTCGTGAGGCACTTCCGTACTCCCTTGTTGGGTCCGCCCCAGTCGTCACGTGTGTGCCGAGCGGGCCGCGGGACGCGGAGCGGCCTGATCGCGGTCCGAGTGTGGTGGACGGCTGATGCAGCGGGGTCAGGGCAGGGGGGTGTAGGTGACGGGGGTGTGAGGGCAGCCGGCTGGCACGGCCCCGGGCTCCAGCCGGTCGGAGGGACGCTGCACGATGCGACGTTGGCCCTCTCTCGCAGCTACGAAGGCGCTGCGGTGCAGCAGGTTCGAAGGAGCGCTCTTGAGCGGCAGCTGGAGCTGCGTTGCGGGACGACGGAGACGGCGAGTAGGTGCGCAACGGTCAGTTGAATCATGCCCGGCCAGCGTTGACAACGCTCGTGATCAATACAGCTGGGGTCCTTGGCCGGGTGATCGACCACCGTGAAGGGCCCGGTGCAGACTGGTGCTCGCCAACCGGGTCGCCGGGCCGGCGACAGGCGTGGTGGGCTGCCGTTGTCGGCGCTTGTCAGCCCGACGGGGTTCGGGTGTGGCTGGTCGCCCATTCGAGCGCGTAATCGGCCACCTGTTCCCAGCCGGGCTCGACACCGGTGAAGTGTGAGCGGTCCGGGAACTCGTAGGTCTCGGTCACTGCCTCGGAGTTGCGGTACTTCTTCGCGTTCGAGCGGATCACCGAGGGCGGCATCAGGTGGTCCTTGCCACCCATGATGAACAGCAGCGGCGCCCGGTCGTCCAGGTCGTAGTCGACCCAGGTCTCCTGGTGGCCGGGCTTCCAGTTGGCTATCAGGCCGTAGGCCCATACCCAGCTGCCGGGCGCCGGGATGTGGAGGCGGTCGTAGGCCGCGTCGGACTCCTCCCGGCTGCACGTGTTGGCGAACGCGTAGTGGAACTGCTCCCTGGTGAAGCCCACCGCGCGGTGCCGGTTGGCCGGGTTGGCGAGGACCGGGAACAGGGACTTGATCTGGGACGGCGGGTTCACCCGCACACCCTCGGGCGGCGCCGAGTCGATCGTCACGGCGGAGGCGCCCAACCCTCGGTTGACCAGCAGTTGGGTGAAGGTCCCGCCGAAGGAGTGGCCCATGATGATCGGCGGACGGTCCAGGCTCTCGACCACGTCGCTGAGATGGCCGAGGGTCTCGGGGACGGATGCCGCGGCGATGATCTCGGGCTTCTCGCGCAGCGCCTCCACCTCGATCTCGAACCCTGGGTACGTCGGCACGACCACCTCGTAGCCCTTCGCCCGGTAGTACCGCGCCCAGCGATCCCAGCTTCTGGCGGTCATCCAAAGCCCGTGGATCAGCACGATCGGCGGGGCATCGGTCGTCGGCTCGCTCATGGTCCTCCTTCCGATTGCGGGTTGTAACAATCGTCGACCTCGAACATCGGCCGTACAACCGCAGCGATGAAGCGGCGGCCGACCGGCGCACGCTGTGCACCGCCGCCCCTCCGGGGGCGCCGATCGCTTCCGTGACTTCCTGGCCGTCCGGGATGAGGGGTGAAACCGAACCGATCCTGGGCCTCACGACGTGGACCTGGACCGTTGCCCCAAACAGTCGCTTCGACAACGGGGCCTACCCAGGCTGAGCCCGTGACGGAGGCAGATCCGCCGGAAGGGGCCGCCTGGCGAATGGTGGTCGGAAGACTCGCATCCGATGATCTGCCCGAGATCGCGACCGAGGGGCCTGACCCGATCTGGGCCCCGCAGCCGGCCCTCCACCTGCTTCGGCCTCGGCTCGGGCCGTACCAGCGCAGTGGCGGCACGGACCCCGGCCGCGCGGACGCACGGATGCGATCACGACACGGAGGGACGACGCTGGAGTCGTCGCAACGCTGCGCTGCCTGCCCAGTGGCGGGGCGCATCGACGCTCCCCGGTCAGGCCGCGCACGGGCCCTCAGCATCTCTCTCAGCCACGTGCACCACCCCCAGACCTCACGGAGATCGTCATGACCGCTCCCTCCGGCACCGTCGTTCCGGAGCCCGCAGCCCAGCAATTCGCGGATGCCACGTCCCAGCCGCCGTTCCTGTACGAACTGGGGCCCGACAAAGCCCGCAGGGTGCTGGACGACCTCCAGGCAGAACCGATCGAGAAGCTCGATGCCGACTCGGAGTGGATCACCGTTCCTGCCGAGGCCGGCGATGTACGCGTCCGCATCGTCCGGCCGCGCGGCTCCGCGCCACCTCTCCCCGTGGTCCTCTCCATGCATGACGGTGGCTGGATTCTGGGCAACGCCGACACCCATGACCGACTGGTGCGCGAGCTTGCGGACGGGGCGCAGGCCGCAGTCGTGTTCGTCGAGTACACCCGCTCTCCCGAGGCGCACTACCCGGTGGCGATCGAGCAGGGCTACGCCGCCGCTCAGCGGATCGTCCGAGAAGGCGCTGCCCTGGCCTCGATCCGGACCGCATGGCGGTGGCGGGCGACTCGGTCGGCGGAAAACATGACAGCTGCTCTCGCCCTGATGGCCAAGGAGCGCGGCGACGTCCGCTTCGTGCACCAGTCCATGTATGACCCGGTCACCGACGCCGAAATGAACACCAGGTCCTACGCCGATCTCGCCACCGGCTCCTTCCTCACCGCCCAGGACCATGGAGTGGTTCTGGAACGCCTACAAGCCCGACCGCGCGCAGCGCAGCGACATCACCGCCTCCCCCCCCCGAAAGCCAGCCTCGATCAGCTCGCCGATCTGCCACCCGCCTTCCTCCTTGTCGACGAGGCAGACGTCCTGCGCGACAAGGGCGAGGCGTACGCGGCCAAGCTCCGCGCCGCGGGCGTCGACATCACCACGGTCCGTTACGACGGCACCACCCACGACTTCATGATGCTCAACCCGCCCAGCGACACCAACGCCACCCGTGCGGCCCTCGCCCAGGCCGCCGCAGTGCTGCGCGACACCCTGAGAAGTGGTGTCGCTTCTCCTTGATCTGTGACGTTCCATGACTCGGCCGGTGCTTCGTAGGCCGACGGCCGTTCTCCAGGGGCCAACTGCCCCTTTTGACAGGCTCGGCATGGCATCCGATTCCATCTGGCGATCCGCAGCGCGGCAGTTGCCGCTCAGGCTCCCCGTCGGCACGTTCTTCCTGAACTCCGCGATGTCGAAACGCGGCGCGGACCAGGCCACAGCTGCGAGGGGCGTCCGCCCCAGCGGATGCCTTTCTCGCTGCGGATGCGGGCGCGTTCCTTGCGCTCGGCGGCCAGGACGCCGCGATGGCGGGCGTTGGCGTTGCGCCGGCGCAGGTAGGCGTGCAGGGCCCCGGTCTGCACGGTGTGGTCGGGGTGGTGGAGTTGGCGATGGTGAACTGCCGTAGCGCTCCGAAGCGGGATTCGATCGGGTTCGCCCAGGAGCCCTAGGTCGGCGTGAAGCACAGCTCGACCTTGTCCTTCTTCGCCCAGCGGCGGAGGTCGGTGCCTTTGTGGGCGGACAGGTTGTCCAGGATCACGTAGATCGGTGCGCCGTCGGGCCGGGCGGCGCGGATCGACTTCAGCGCGGCCAGCGTTCGCAGCCCCTTTCTTGCGGCAGTTGATGCCCCACAGGCGGTCATCGCCGAGCGAGTAGCAGCCGTGGAAGTAGCGCACCCCGTGAGCGCGGTGGTAGCTGGCCGGCACCCGATCGGGGGGCTTCCGTTCGGCCCAGCCCGAGCCCGCGATGGGCCGGATCCCGAGCGGGCCGACCTCGTCGAAGGCGAACACCCGGTCCGGGAAGCGGTCAATGACCTCCTCGATTCGGTCCAGCTTCGCCTCACGGCCGGGGTCGGGGGATTCCTTCCCTGTCTTGGTGCGCTGGAAGGTGACACCGCGGCGGGCGAGCCGGCCGCGTAATGCCTCGCGGCCGATGCGGATGATCCGGTCGTGGACCGTCCGCAGGTAGGCGACGAGCGAAGATCACCCCATCAGGAACCCTGCTCGACCTGCATGCTCCACGATCGGTTGAGATTCGGATTGGCAGAACGTCACAAACGGCGGCGAAGCCCGCTGACTGAACGGCCCCGGCTGCGCAGCCGGACCTTCTCTGCCGGCTCATCGGCGATCGGAGCGGATCAGGCCTCCGGCAGCCGCCACAACTGCGGGAACGCAAGCATGTCGTCGAAGAGGTTGAACGCCGGGTGTTCCATGGTCACGGTGGCGGCGTCGCCGGTGAAGAGTGCCGAGCACTCCGCGGACAGTCGTTCCATGGGCGGCACGTCGGATGCCAGCGGCTTGACCAGGCGGTAACCCTGCGTCGAGTGGAACTGGTAGGTCTCGAAGTTGGACGCCCTGATCTCCAGCAGAGCGCTCAGCTCGCGTCGGATCGTCCAGAGTGTGTTGAACGTGGCGTCGTCGGCGGGGGTGAGGTCCATCGTGAAGTTGGCGTCGAAGGGACGGTACCCCTTGACCTTCATCGTGATCGGCCCGACCGGGGTCAGCGTCGACTCCTGGAGGCGTGCGAGGATCCGCTGCGACACCTCGGAGACATCCGTGCAGTCGGCGAGCCAGGCCGGGAGCCGCTTGTTGCTGATGTCGTCCTTCGACGTGGCGTCGAAGACCGTCATGTGCATGCTCTGGTGCGGCAGGCAGACGTACTGCTCGGCGATGGAGGACCGCCGCATGATCTTCATCGCCTCGGTCTCGGCGTGGAAGAAGGCCGAGTCCTGGGGCACGGGACAGACAAACGTGTTGCCGCGGAAGCGCTGCGCGTTGCCGTCGAGGTCCCACTTCTTGCCGGGTCCGGCGGCGAGCGGCTCGCGCTGCTTGGGGCGCTGTGAGGCGGCAGCCGCGGTGGCCGGGACAATCGCGAGACCGGCAGCAGCGCCGGCAGCGCCGAAGAGGACGCCTCGACGGTCGGGGATAGACATGTCACTCCTGGTGAGTTGGTGGCCCAGACACGCGAAGGGTGCCGGGCCGACCTGAACGTCGAATGGACCCAGGGCTACGCCCATACGGATGCACCGGCCCCAAGGCACCGTCTGTACATGAGCCTCGAAGCGAGGCCGTAGCAGGCAGCAAACCACCACGATGTGCGCGGCGATCGGCGAGCGCTCCCGTGCCGGGAAACGATCTCCCCGAGCGCGGGAAATGATGTGCACCGGCTACGGAACCAGCGCTGGCCCTGGACTTCCGTCGGTGCCCCTAGGTCGTGTCCGCAAAGTGGCGGCGTCGTTGGTCTGTCCGTGGTGCGACGTCATGAGCTGACCGATGAGTCATGGACGGTGATCGAGCCGTTGCTGGCTCCGTCTCGGATGGGCCGTCCGGTCCGGGACCGCCGTCAGGTGGTCAACGGCATTCTCTGGAAGCTGTCCACCGGTGCGCCCTGGCGGGACCTGCCCGAACGCTACGGGCCGTGGAAGACGGTCTACGAACGCTTCCGCCGCTGGTCATCCGACGGCACCTGGGACCGGCTCCTGGCCCACGTCCAGCAGTCTTGCGACGCCGTCGGCGCCGTGGACTGGACGGTGGTGTGCGTGGACTCCACGACCGTGCGGGCTCACCAGCACGCGGCCGGGGCCCGAAAAGGGGGCCTGGCCGGGCGAGGCGATCGGCCGGTCCCGCGGCGGGCTGACCACGAAGATCCACCTTGCCTGCGACAGGCAGGGCCGACCGCTCGCCTTCACCATCACCGCCGGGAACGTCAACGACTGCACCCAGTTCGAGCAGGTCACGGCCCGCATCAGCGTCAGCCGCTGCGGACCCGGCCGGCCCAGGACCCGGCCCGAGCGGGTCGTCGCGGACAAGGGCTACTCGTCCACGAAGATCCGCTCCTACCTGCGCCAGCGGGGCATCAAAGCGGCGATCCCGGAACGCATCGACCAGATCAACGGCCGCATCCGCAGAGGCGAAAGCCACTGCCGGCTCGACCGGCCCGCCTACCGGCGCCGCAATGTCGTCGAGCGTTGCTTCAACAAGCTCAAGCACAACAAAGCCCTGGCCACCCGCTACGACAAACTCGCCCGCCACTACCAAGCCATGGTCACCCTCGCCTGCCTACAACTCTGGCTCCCGTGACATTGCAGACACGACCTAGGCCACCATTAGCCGAATCCGGTCCCGGCACGAGTCAGCGACCCGAGCCTAAGAGCCGAGAGCCCGGCGGCAGCACGCCCCAGCGCCTGCTGCTGCCAGGCGCGGGCAGGGCTGGTGCCAGCAGGCCACGTGGCCCCGCCTGGCCTGCCGGCACGCGGGCGAGGCTGAGCGGCCCGCCGACGGACCGACCCACGGCCTCCCTCAGGGCCCTGCGAATCCCGGGGCCGCCGGTCGCCGGCCGGTCAACCGGAGAAGGGCGCGGTCCGGCGGGAGCAGGCCCTGGACTGTGCACGCGTTGCCAGTGTCGCCGGTCCGACGAGCACAACCCCGCAACGACAGGAAGCCCTCCAGAGACACGCTCAAGGGATGGACGTCGGCCGCAACAGGGCCAGTTCGTGTCCTCACCCGTCACGGCGGTCACCTCCGGGCGTCATCCGAATGGCCTACACGGGTGGCCTCATGCAGTTGTCTTCATGAGGCTGGTCCAGGGGCTACCCGAATGGAGGCAACTATGGGTATCGGCGACAAGCTCGGTGACGCGGCCAAGAAAGCACGGGAGACCGGCGGCAACCTGATCGGGGTTCCGGTGACGCCTACTGCTGACGCCAAGGAGGAGGAGCCTGACTCGACGCAGACACAATCGGAGGACGACACCGATAAGGAATGACGCGAACATCAACGCATCATCCTTCCGGCCGCCAGCACCACGAAGCGCGCCTTCCGGCCATGAGCGGTGGAGAAGAAGCCCCACGCTCACCCATGCCTTACGGCCGGGAGATCACATGGAGTGCCCGACGGGCCTTTGAGGAGCGGCCAACGGCGAGCTTCCCGGCGTCCCAATGCCTACACGCACGCCAGTGCGATGCCGCTGGTCCGGGGCAGCGAAAGACCCCGGGCCGTACAGTGCGCCCGGGGTCCGCCCAACAGCGTCAGGATGCCGCCCACTCCAGCCCGAGGCCGGCGAGCGCAGCTGTCCAGGGGCGGTTTTTCTGATCAGTAGGTTGTGGGTTTGCCTGGGTTGATCAGTTTGCTGCCTGGTGGTGGTAGCGCTTCAAGCCCCGGTTGCTGCGGCTCGGCGACGGAGGGAATGGGGGCTTGGGCTGTGTGCTGAGCTGGCGCTTTGTCAGGTGGAGTGAGTGTTGGTCAGCTGTGGTCACTTTCTCCGCGTGGTGATCAGGCTCGTTGAGTGTTGGTATGCGCTGGTTGTGTTGTTGGTGGGGTGGTTGATCCAGTACAGGGCGGTGTCCATGTCTCGTGCGGTCCAGTTGTGGATCGGGGCTGGGGCGTCGGCCAGGAGCTGATCGATCGCTTCTATGTAACGGCTGTACCGGCCGGGTGCGTGGCTGAGGGTGATGCCGAGGGTCCGTAGTCCGCTGTGGGCTCGGCGGTCGTAGACGGCCATGCGGTCTGGTGCGGCTGCTGTGAGGACGGCGGAGGCGAGGGCGTCACCCGTGCGGAAGCCGGGTAGTGAGGCCAGGGCTGCTCGGCCGGCTTGTGCTGCCGAGCTGCGGCTGAGAGTGGTGTCCCGGGCGGCGGTCGTGGCCGCGGCGGTTGCGCGGCGTACGTCGGCGTCGGCGAGTGCCAGGAGGTCGGCGGCCCAGGGTGTATCGGCTCTGAGCCGTTTCCACATCAGCAGTGCTCCGATGTCGGCTTTGCCGATGTTCCCGCTGTCGCGTGCGCGTTGGGCCACGTGTTGCAGCGTTTCGTCGTAGTACGGGCTGACGGTGTCGGTGTAGGTCTGGCGGGCGGAGACGAGGCGCTGCCATTGCTCGGGTGCGAGGGCGAACGGTCTGTTTGTCACGGCTTGCTGCTCCGTCTTGTCCGGAGGGATGGGGCAGGGGGTGGTCAGCCGCTGACAGGGGTGTTGCCGCGGTGTTCGCGCAGTGCTTGGAGGATGCGGGCCCGGTGTTCTTCCGGGGAGTTGTCGGGGTCGGCCGCGGGGGTGTCGAGGAGTGGGCCGAGGCGGCTGTACAGCGCTTCGAGGCCGATGAGCGCGTCGAGGCTTTGCAGGGTGGCGTCGTCGATGACCGGAAGCGGGGCCCGGTCGGGCGGTAGGAGCGTGGCGAGGAGGTCAAGCGAGTTCCACCCCTGGTCGAAACGTTGGTTGATCCAGGTCCGGCAGATCTCGGAGTCGGTGTGACGCCACGCCCAGATGAGGGTGATCTCCTGTTCGGTGAGTCCGTGTACGGGCCGGCTCGCGGCGGGGGTGAGGTGCCGGGCGATCTCGTGGCTGATCAGTGAGCGGGCCTCACCTACCCAGTCGAGGGTGGCTGCTGCCTGTGGGCGGTCCGGGGTGTCGGAGTCGTTGCGGCTTGTGACGCGTTGGAGGGTGCGAGCAGCCAGGACGGCTCCGTCAGGGGTCTCGGCCATGGTCTTGAAGATTGCGGACCGGTCGGGATCGGCAAGGTCGGTCAGGAGGTCTTTCGCGAGGAAGTCCATGGCGCGGTCCGCAGTGAACAGGCCGAGGGCCCCTTGAGGGGCGGCGGTGAGGTGGCCGTAGTGCGGAGCTGCGGCTTTGAGGAGCGCGGCCGCCGGCAGGGGGGCACCGGCGTCGCGTTTGTAACCGATGCGGCGGGTGATGCGCTGGGTGTCGTCGCGCAGGCGCAGGAGGAGTTCGTCTGCTTCGGTGCCTGGGGTGTTGTCGGCCAGTTGCTGCAGGGCGGTGTCGAAGGTGTGCTCGGGAAGGTCGTCGTCGGGGACGCCGAAGACCATGTACCGGTCGAAGTAGTCGATGCTGCCGATGCCGCGCCGCCGCGCGATGGCCTGAAAGTTGATGCCATGGCCGAGAGCCTGCCGGACTGGTGCGAACAACATCCCCATCAGGCCGATCACGCCGTCCAGGTGCTGCTCGGCGACGCCCGCCTCCTGCAGCCTGGCACGCCAGCGCTCGATGCTCTGTTCGGGCCGCTCGTCGCGGCGCGAGGGCAGGTTCATGCTGGTGCCGGTGAGTTCGGCTCGGTGCTGCCACAGCAACTGGTAGGCACGGGGCTCGCTGGTGCGCAGGAAGGTGACGATCAGGAAGTCGACGATGTCGACGTTGCCGGTGAGCTGGCCGAGGGTGGCGTCCACCTGACCGAAGAACCGTTTGATGGCGCGCGGGGTGCGCAGCCGGGCCTGCAGGTGCCGGTAGTAGGCCTCGGAGAGCCGCTGCTGCTCGCCGGGCGTCAAGACCAGGCTGTGCGACGCGAGGACTGCGGCGAGGGAGCGGTCGACCAGGAGGTCGGCGTCGCGCTCGCGGAAGGCGGGAAGATCCAGCCGGACCTGGATGATCTTCTCCAAGAAGTCGCGTGCGCGCGGCTCGCTGTTACCGACGAGCTCACTGCGTTGCAGGACGTCCAGAAGGGTCCGTTCGTCGAAGCTGATCAGGTAGTACACATTGGGCAGATGCCCTACCAGGCGTACCAGCTTGAAGACGACGAGGAGCTCCTCGGGGGTGAGGCGGTCCAAGTCGTCCATGACGACGAGGACCGGGTGGCCCGCTTTGCGCAGGGCTTCCCCGGCTTTGTGTTTGGCGGCGGATGCGCTCGTGTCGCCGCTGATGCGGTTGCTGACCTCCTGGATCAGCCCCTCGGAGTCCAGGCCGAAGAGAGCAGTGACCTTCCCCAGAGGACTGATGGCCTTGCCGAATCCGCCGATCTTCTCTCGCGCCTCGGACCACCGCCCGTTATCTGGGAGGGCTTCGCGGATCTCGCTGAACAGCGCCAGCGTGAGCGACTCCAGATCGGAGTACAGCCACGGGTTGAGTTCCGCGACCAGCCAGCCGTCATCGCTGGCTGCGCCGTCCCGTAGGCGGCGTGTCACCTTGCCCAGGACGCTGGACTTGCCCGAGCCCCAGGGGCCGATCAGCGCGAGGACTCCGGTTTCGGTCTGGTTCCTTACCCGGTCCATCAGGTTGATGACATGTTGGGCGTACTGTCCGTGTCCGAGCAGGTCAGGTCCTTCCTCGTGGTCGAGGAAGGGCTCGTCGTTGAAGAAGCGCGCGTCGGCCATCTGCTCATTGTCGGGACAGGGCTCAGCTCGGGTACGGGCGTTAGCGAATCAGGTCGGGGGCGATGCCGATGCTGACCAGGAGGTGTTGTTGGTCGGGGTGGAGGAGTAGCCAGCCACGGCGCTGGCTGTGGACCCAGTTTCGGGCTGCCGGGTGGCGGGGGTGGGTGTGGGCGTGGTGGTAGGCGCGTTGCCACAGGATGGGCCAGGGCGGGTTCCACCAGGGGTCGATCGTGGCGAGTGCTTGCTGGGTGGGGGAGGGGCTGCTGCGTTTCTTCGCGAGTTCGCGCTGTCGGTTGAGCCATTCGCCGAGGGGGAAGCCGTCGTGGACGGTCTTGATCGGCGGACAGAGATGGCCGTGTTCGCTAGCCCAGGTACGGGCGTGAGTGAGGGCTTCGGCATGGGGCCGGGGGCGGGGGCTGGGCGGCCACTGTCCGGCGGTCTGAGCGGTGATGCCGATCGTGTTCAGCAGGTGCTGCTGGTCCGGGTGGAGCTGGTCGTACTGGAGGCATGCCCGGGTGATCCAGCTGCCCAGGACGGTGCTTGGGGCGGGGATGCGGGCTGCGGGGTCGAAGGGGCAGCCCGCTTTGACGTGGTCGCGGGCGCGGTAGTAGTTGCGCTGCCAGTGCAGATCCCAGGGTGGGTTCCACCAGGGGTCGATCGCGGTGAGCTCGGTCAGGTGGGGTGAGGGCGGCTGTCCTGCTCGGGCGCGTTGTTTGGCTCGGTTGCGTTGGCTGAACAGCCACCAGCCGAGCTGGAAGCCGTTGTAGAGGGTGTCGCGGGGGGCGGCGAGGTGGCCGTGTTCAGCGTGCCAGGCCCGGGCGTGGGCCAGGGCCGCCTCGAAGCCCGGCCTCAGATCGGGGCGGTGCCCCAGATGGCTGCGGGGCTCGCGGGGACGCTTCAACTCGGCGGCACGCCGAGCGTGACGCCGACCGGTCAGAGCCGCAGGGTCTGCAAGCCTTCTGACGCGGCTCGCCGTGTCTTCCATGTCCAAGACCCGATCCACAGCCGATGTCTTCGAGGTCGCGCGCGAGTGTTCCCGGGCCGCGCGGGCTACGCCGGCAGCGATGCCGATGTCGGTCAGGAGTTGCTGCTGTTCGGGGTGGAGCTCGTCGTACGTGGCGCACTGGCGCCATAGCCAGTCTGCGGTCCCAGAGTCGTTGAGGTCATCAAAGCCGTTCTCGGCCCGGAGGAAGCGACTGTCTACGGCGTCGCGGGCGCGGTAGTAGTGGCGCTGCCAGCGCAGGTTCCAAGGCGGACACCACCAGGGGTCGATGGCGTTGAGGTCTTGGGCGCGGCCGACGGGCAGGGGCCGGTTGCCGGTGCGCTGGTAGTTGCGTTGGTTGGCGAGCCACTGTCCCAGGCGGAAACCCTCGTGGACGGTTGCGGAGGTTACGGACGCCAGGCTGCCGTGTTCGGCGGCGTAGGAGCGGGCGTGGGCGAGGGCTTCTTCGGCTCCGGCCTTGAGGTTGCGTCGTCTGGGCCGGGCAGCGGCTGCCGTCGCGGCGTCGATACCGATCTCGGCCAGGAGCCGCTGCTGTTCGGGGTGAAGTGCGGGGTAGCGGGTGCACTGCAGATACAGCCATTCGCCCAGGCTGTAGCTGGTGGAGGGAAAGCCGCGGGCCGGCTTGAGCGGGCCATGGGTTTGGGTGTGGGTGCGGGCTTGGTGCCAGGTGCGCTGCCACAGGGTGCTCCAGGGTGCGTTCCACCATGGGTACAGCGCGTGGAGGGCGGCGGCTTGGTGGGCGGGCATGCGGGTGTGGCGGGTGCGCAGGTTGGACAGCCACGTGCCCAGCGGGTACTCCCCGAAAGCGTCTTCCTTGGGGACGGCCAGGTGCCCGTACTGCTGGTGGTAGACACGGGCGTGGGCAAGGCTTCTCTCGAAGGCACGTTCGGCTTGGAGGCTGTGGCCGCGCAGCCGTTTGACCGGCCGTGGCTCCGGCTGGCCGCTGTCGGCGGCTGATCGCGGTGGGGGCAGAAGGTCGCTGAGAGGGCGGGGCCGGTGTGCCGAGTGCACCCTCCACAGTGTCTTCTGCGCCGCGGGTGTGGGGGCGGCTCGGGTGCGTACGCAGGAGTGGGCCCAGGTGAACAGCGGTCCGTGGGCGACGTCGGCGAGGTGGTGGGCGAGCCAGGGCCGCTGGAGCTGGTCGGCGAGTTCAGCCAGCAGGGCGGGTAGCTCGCCGAGACGGTAGGGGAGATGCCCGCCCGATTCAGTAAGGATGCGTCGCTGCAGGGGGTGGCAGGCCAGCAGGCGTGCGAGGGCGACGGTTTCGGGATAGGTGATCAGGTCGCGGGCGGCCACCTTCCACCAGCCCGGATCGGCGTCGTCCGGTCGCGTGGCGTTGAGACGGGCCGGCCACGCCCGTTCCTCGACCGGCCAAGGCTGGTCCCACCAGGAGTTCGTGACGGCGCGGGCAACCTGGAAGGCCCGCGCTCCGGTGGGGGAGCGACGCAGCAGCCGAACATGCCACCGCTGAGCGTCGATCACCTCCGGGCACTGGCCGAGGGGCACGGGCAGGCCGCTGGTGTGGGGCAGGTACAGCAGCCAGTACCGGTGGCGCGCGCAGACCCGCTCCTCAGGTGCCAGGTACCGCCGGGCAGGTACGCGGCGTCCGGTGCGGGCGGCGGTGCAGGCGGGGCAGGCCGGTCCCCAGGCGGCGACGGCCTCCTCGCCGCGCATCAGCCGCCCGACCGGGCCGGCCCCGTACTTGCCGCACGGCTCTTCCCGCCTCCATGCGGGCAGGGCACGCTCGAGCACCCGCGGTGGAACGCGGCACAGCGTGGCAACGCGGTTACGGGCCTGGGCGTTGAGGTGGATCTCGCTGTCCGGGTACAGCATGCCGGTGAGGTTCTGCAGGCCGCCGAGGTCGGTGACGGCGGCGAGCAGGTCGCGGAGGGTGAGGTGGTAGCGGGCGGCGAGTCTGGTCAGGAACGACAGCGTCAGCTCTCCCCGCTGCGGGGCCACCCGTCCTGCCGCGCCGCCGACCATGGCAGGCACGACCGCGCCGGACGCTGCCGCCCTGCGCGCCGCACGCCCATCCCCGGGCACGCCGCTGGGTGCGGTATTGCTGCGCCGGTGTGCCATGCCGGATGCCCCTACTTCCGCCGTGTGGGCCGGGCCGGCCGGGCCTGGGCTTCAGCGGCGGCGTCGAGCTCGACCTCGCTCAGCAGCTGCTTCGTGATCCGCTCGGTGCCTTCGGTGAGGGCGATCAGGGCGGCTTCGCGGATGAGGTGGGAGAGGCTGCCGATCCGCCCTGCGGTGCGGGCATGGAGGTAGGCGGCGTGCTTGACCAGGGTCCCGGGCCGGTGCGCGCGCAGCCGCAGCAGGTCTTCCATGGCCCGCACGAGGTCGTCCCAGACCGCCCGGTCCTGCTCGGTCGCATACGCCAGCGGCCGGTGGCGGAAGAGCTTGAAGCGGCCGGCGATCTGCGCCCCGCGCACCCCGCTGAGCAGTGAGGAGGTCTCGATGTCGATGGCGGAGTAGACGAAGGTGGCCGGGATGCGTTCGCCGAGGTACTTGAGCTGGTCGGAGGTTTCCGCTCCGGCGCGCCGCTGGGTGTCCAGGAGGTGGACGTCGTCGACGAGGACCAGCTGGGTGCCCAGTTCGCACAGCAGGTCGCACACGGCGCCGGTGATCTGGGTCTGGTTGAGACGGTCGGTGACGGGCATGCCGAGGAACCGGGCGAATTCGCTGACGAGCATCTTCGGGGTGGCGGCCGGCGGCACGCTGATGAACAGCACAGGCCTGCGCTCGGCCTGTCCTGGGTGCTGGCGGGCGTCGGCCAGATGGAAGGAACGCCCGAGCGCCATCATCGTGGTGGTCTTACCCGTCGTGGCCGGGCCGGAGATGATCAGACCGCGTCGGGCACCGGCCTGTTGGCGGCGGTTGACCAGCAGCAGCCGGCGTACGGCGGTGAACACGCTGTCCATGGCGGGGGTGCGCATGACGGCGAGTTCGGAGTGGTAGTCCTCGCGCTCCGTCTGGGACCAGGCGGGATCGTCGGCGTCGCGCACGGGTGCCGGGGGACGGTGGACAAAGGCATTCCACCCCTGCCACACGGTCGGAGGGACCAGCGGGGCGAACCCCGCGGCGTCGTTCGAGAGCGGACTCACCATTGCAGGGATTCCTCGAAGGGGTCGTAGACCGTGACCTTGGCCCGACGCGGAACAGGTACGCCGGCTTCCTGCACTGGAGCCGCTGAGGAGTCGCTCGGCTGTGCGTGTTCAGCCGACCAGGTGCCCACGGCGTCGTCGGTCAGGGGCCCCTCGTCGTCCTCACTGTCGTCGAAGACGTCCTCGTCGGCAGGCTCGAGCGCCCCAGCCTCCGGCTGCTGGCCGTACAGGATCCCCCACACCGCACCGTCGGTTGCGGCGGTGCGGGCGCGGGCAGCGACGACCTTCTCCCGGCGGGTGCCCTGCCCGGCGGCGGCGCGCTCCAGCAGCTCGCGCAGGGCGAGCGCCAGGTCGTGTTCGTGCTGGGCGCGGTCTGCACGGCGGGCGACGGTGCGCTTGATGTGCTGCCACGTGAAGTCGGTGAACGGGGTGCTGATCAGGGTGTGGTGGATCCACGGCACGGCCTCCCACCCGTATCCGCGTGGCTGGTCAGGCTTCGGCAGGCGTACCCAGACCTGGCCGGGCGCGTGGGGGTTGTAGTGGATCTCCCACAGGCCGTCCGCCGCCGGCGAGGGCTCGCCGCGGTAGGGGTTGAGGACCTTGTGGTCGTAGGTGCGGTAGTCGATGCGGATGCCGTAGTCGTTGATCTTCTGCCGCTTGAGGGGCATCAGCTCGATGTAGTCCTCGCGCCCCAGCGGCACCGGCACGTACCCGCACACGGCGACCAGCGCCGCCCACATCTCGTTCGGCGTCAGGGCACAGCGGGGCATCATCGGGTGCCGCAGCCCGTCGTGCTCGCGCTCCTGCCACCCGCAGATGATCCACTCCTGCAGCAGGTCGTCCAGCTGGGCCAGCGTCCACACCGCCTCGCCTTCGGCGTCCTTGCCGCGCTCGCCGGTGTGTGAGCCTGTGTAGCCGGCCACGTGCTGTACGAACAGCGTGTTGATCGAGGAGAAGGTGCGCTCCACGTGTCCCTTGGCGGGCCCGTTGCCCGGCGGCGTGGGCTGCACGGAAATGCCCAGCGACTCGCAGGCGGCGATGAACGAGGAGGAGACGAACACATTGCCCTGGTCGACCACGATGGTCCGCGGGGTGATCACCGGCTGCGCCGCGGCGCCTTCCAGCCGGGCATCCACGCTCAGCAGCCGCTCGTAGGGCACCACCGAGTGTTCCATCGCCAGCGCTTCGGCCCAGCCGGGCCGCATCGGCGCCGGGACCATCATCTGAGCCAGCAGCTGCGCCGCGTCCACGCTGCGGGTCCCTTTCGCACGCAGCACGGCCGCGCAGATGGTGCGGGTGGCCACATCGAGCGCGAGGGTCAGCTCCGGACGCTCCACCACCCCGTCATCGAGCACCACGAAGGCGTCCAGCACGGTGCTGTCCATCATCACCAGCTCACCCGGCGCCATCACCGTCGTCGGCACGAACGGGGGAGCCGGCCGGGCTGAGCGCCAGCGGCGCTGCCGCGCACTGTCCAGCAGCCCGCGGCCGTCGGCGAGGGCGTGCACGAGCCGGTTGAACGTCGCACTCGACGGCAAGCGCACCACCCCGTCTCCGTACTGCTCGGCCAGCAGCCGCTCGGTGTACATCCGAAGCCGTCCCAGCGTCCCGCTGGAGCGCTCCCGCCCGGCCTCCAACACCTCCCGCAGGGCGGCCACCACCCGCTCGTCCGCACGCCCCAGGACGGACCGCAGCCGGGTGGCCCGGTGATCCACCAGCCCCCACACCCCGTCCTGCCGGTAGCGGGCCCGCATCCGCCGCACCGTCACCGCGCTGGTGGGCATGCCGGCCGCGGACAGCTCCGCCGCCTTCGCCTCCTCGCGCTGCGCTAGCGTCCGCGTCTGCGGGTCGTACTCCGCCCGCGGCGAGCCTGCGGCATCGGGCCCGCCCGGCCGCCCTGTCTCCACCTCCCGCACATGCCGCTCCCAGACAAACGCCCGCTCCCGCACCGCCTCCGGCAACGACTCCAGCAAGCCCAGCGGCGGCACCCTTGAGACTCCCGGAGCATCCAGGACTTCGAACCCCGCATCGGCGAACAGCAGCGCCAGCAAAACCGCCGCTACCTCACCGCCCTCGGCGACCAGCCGCGCCTGACCGTCAGCAAGGGCCGCCACCGTCCAGGTACGCCCCCCGAACCGCACCTGGCTCCCCAGCTCCACCACCGGCCTGCCCGGCATCCCGCTGCCCGCCCTCACTCTGCCGCCTGCGCCCACACCGGCATCCGCTCATGCATCGCCACCCCCAGGTCCGCCGCCAGCCGTCCCGCCCACAAGGCATGGAACAGCGAGGGAAGCACGATCAGCGGATCCCCGATCCCGCGTACGCCCTCCCACAGCGGCGCGGGCTCGGCGAACGCTTCCTGCAGCGCGGCAGCCAGCAACTGACCACCGTGGTGCCGTGGGTGCCGGTACCCGGCCAGCCAGGTCACATTGCGCCGGTAGATCGGGTCGACAGGCCCGAGCACCCAGTACCGCCAGCCCACCGCCGTACAGATCTCTCCGACCACCGCAGCAACAGACCGCTGACGCCGAGACAGCTCTCCCCTCCCTGTGCAGTCGGCGAGCACCCCCTGGCCATCGGCCAGCCGCAGCATCAACTGAGGAGCATGCGCCCGCACCCCGCTCGGCACATGCCACCGCAGTTCAAGCGGCCGGGCGGCCATGCCGCTGACGCGCGGGTCGCGGTCGAGGAGCATCACGTGCAGCCGCATCGCAGCGGATCCGTAATGCACCAGCCGCCCCGTGGTGGACGACCACCACCATCCCGGCGCCAGCCGCTTGCCTTTGCGGGCCGGGAACGGCTTCAGCGGCGGACGATTTTCGAAGACCACCTCGGCGGCGGCTGACGACCATCTCCAACACTCCCTAGCCCCGCCCGCAGCATGGAACAGCACATCCACCGACTCGACTTCGAGCCGCCGTGTCCCCGCTCCGTCCCACCCGGCATCCTGCATACAGAACCAAACGGCTTATCGGCCCATCCGGTAATGGGCATGCCCGTCCATCGGCACATCTCAGCGCCCGGACTGTTCTGCAGCCCAGCTGTAGCCCAACTCGGCGAGGGCGGCGAGCTTGTCGGGGGTGAGCTTGGCGCGCCTGCTCTTGCTGTTACTCAGAAACACCCCAAGCCGGACCTCTGTGCCATCCTCGAGCCGTTCTACATGCCCTCTTGGCACGGTCAGGTGGCCCTCGCGGGTTTTGTACTGGGTGAGGGCCGCAACACCACGCTGGAAGGCGCCGGAGGCCGTCTTGGGGGCCTTGGCGGGCGTCTCTTGCTCCGGCGGGAGCGGTGTGATGCCGAGCTGCTCGAGGAGTTGGCGCTGCTCGTCCTTCAGTCCGTGCCAGACGGTGTGCTGGCGTTGCTTGTGGAGCCACCGGCCGACGTCCATTCCATGGACTGTGACGCCCGGCTCCAGGTACGCGAGCTCGTTCTCTTCGGCGAGCATTTCCCGCACCGCGGCGTAGTGGCGTTGCCAGTCCGCCGGCCACTCCGGGTCCCAGTGCTCATCGACGGCCTCCAGTGCCGCCCTCCACTCGGGGTGCCCGTCCAGCGCCCCGGGCCTGCGCAGGTTGGACAGCCATTGCCCGATGGGCCGGTCGAGCATGGTGGCGGTGCGGGGCGCGCACAGTGTCCAGTGCTGTTCGTAGTAGGCCTTTGCGGCTTCCAGGTTCTCCTGGAACCGCTCGTCGGCCATGGACCAGATCATGCCGAGCCGCTCGAGCCGCCGGGCGCGTTGGCCGCTCATCTCCCCGGCCGCGTAGGCCCTGCGCTGCTCTGCCACCCACTGCCCGAGGGGTGTCGCCTCCTCACGATGCCCGTAGGGCACGCGGGCATGGCCCTCCCGCTCCACGTACGCCTTGAGCTTCGCCCAGCCACGCGCCCAGTCCTGCCGCTCGGTGTCGATCACGTTGAAGGAGACCCAGTTGGCGACCATCACGGGGTCACGTGGGGCCGCGAAACGGAGCAGCAGGCGGGATTCTTCCTCGCCTTCCTCAGGTTCCGTGCCAATATTTACGGACGGCTGCGCCATGTCCTTCCGAGGCTCCTGCGGGATAGCGAGCAGTTCAACGACTTCTTCATCATGAGCCCGCAGCCCTTCAAGAACTTTTACCAAGGGACGGTACGATCCCGATCCGATCATGTCCTCTGGTGTTTCTCCCGGCTGGAGGAATACCGGCACGATCAATGAGGCGAGTTTTCCCTGTCCGGGCTTCTGCCGGAGCGCGCGGCCGATGGCCTGGACGATGTCGTGCGGCGCACCCTTGGGGTCCAGCAGGGCCACACTGTCCACCGCGCGGATGTCCACGCCCTCCCCGAGGACGCGGCAGTTCGAAAGCACCGCCCGCCGCGCCGTAGTACCGAACGAGCCCAGGACTTCCCGCCGGTCCTCGGGGGCGTGCTCGCCGCACAGCCAGTCCGCCCACATCTTCGCCGGGTACTTCTCCGGCTCGTTGGCGTGGAGCTTCGCCGCGACGCGCTCGAGGCCTTCTGCGTAGGCCTGTGCCTCGATGGTCCGGTGGTGGAAGGTGATGCACGTGCTGAGGCCGTGTTGCGCCATGGTGTGCAGGAGTGCGGCCTGGAGAGCCCCGAGCCGCTGTCCGCGGACTTCCTCGGTGTACCGGGCTTCGCCGTAGAGCCGCTCGGGGGTGAGGGCGGGGTCCTGGAGCTCGAGGACGATGATCTGGTACCGCGCCAGCAACCCCCGCGACACGGCCGAGGCGAGTGACAGCTTGTACAGGACAGGCCCGAAGACCTTCTCGTCGTCCATGGAAGCCGCCATCTCCCTCGGCAGCGGATCCCGCACCCCCTCGGCAACCTCCCGACTGAGACGCTCCTCCCAGATCCGCGGGGTGGCCGTCAGGTACAGCCGACGGTAGGCCGGGATGACGGCCTGGTCGTGGATGTCCGCCCACGCCTTACCCATCGACCCGGAAGTCCGGTGCGCCTCATCAACGACCGCCAGGTCTACTGGATCAAGCTGCTGGCCGTAGACACCTTCGAAGGCCTCCGCCAGGACACCCAGCGACGCGTACGTCGCGTAGATGGTGACCGGTCCCTGCCCGTGCCACAGCGCCAGCTGCACCGGGTTGGTGGTGGAGCGCACCTTCAGGTTCCACAGCTCCGGATCGTCCTGGAGGGAGCACACAGCAACCGCCGGCCCCCGATGCCCCACCTCGTGCCACGCCTTGACTGTCTGCGCCAGCAGATCCAGCGTCGGCACGAGCACCAGCACCCGCCCGCGGGGCACAATCCGCTTCGCCGACGCCGCAGCAATGATCGTCTTCCCCGTGCCGCACGCGGCGTGCACTTGCCCGCGCAGACCGTTGAAGGGAATACCACCCGGCGGGAGATCGAGACCGCGCACGATGGCGGCAACGGCCTCGACCTGGTGATCACGCAGCTTCACGGCCATGCCCCGTGTTCTCCTTGTCGCGGGATGTCGCACGTAATCAGAACCGGGATTCCGACTGTGGCGGATGCGGCTCGGGGGAGCAGTGTCTCATCCCAGATACTACACAGCGCATCACAGTGATGCAGCACCTTGGGTCCACTTCTACCTTCAAGGTGATACCCGGTCGAATGCCATCCGGGAACGGCCGGTTGTCCTGTACGCTGAGATTTCCGTGGAGCTTGGCCACGATGGACTTGGGGGAGTTGAGGAAGCGTCAGGGTGGAGCGAAGCGGAGCCCGTATCCGGCGGAGGAGGTGCCCCGATCCAGCCCCGATGGGCCGTCACCTCCGTTATGGGGGTGGTGATCTGGTTTCCCAGTGGCTACACAGACCCGCGCGCGATGCACCCTCCTCTTGTAGCCGGCCCCAGGAATCCCGCTTGCGGGATTCCTGCAATTCGCGCTTGCGCGAATTGACACGCTTTCAGAATTCCGCTCGCGGAATTCAATTCCCGCGCTTGCGCGGGAA
>NZ_JBSHKH010000054.1:0-51767 GCF_053643595.1 Streptomyces sp. NPDC055506
GGACACGATCCGTGCCGCCGGACGCGGCGAGAACGCGGGCGACCAGGACATCCAAAACCGTTCGGGATGTCCGCAGCGACCAGGAATGGGTACAACACTCACTCCTGCTCACTGAATAGGAACGGTGACCGAATCCCGCCGGGCCGGACAGGACCGAGTGAAGCGGGCCGCACCGGAAGCGGCCCGTCGCATGGTCACTTCAGACCGATGGCCTGGCAGGCCGCCTCGTACTTGCTCGTGCAGATGTCCGACAGCTTGTAGATGTCGTCCGCGACCACCGTGTCCTTGATGTTGCCCTTGGTCAGCGCGACCACGGGCACCAGCTGGGCCGGGATGGCCTTGTGGGTGGGGCTGTCGACCTTGTCGCGGGTGAGGGCGGCGAACTGGATGTCCCGGCCCTGGACCTTGGCCACGGCCATCTCCGCGGCGTTCTCCGCCTCCTGCGGGTAGGACTTGTACACGCTCATGTACTGATCGCCCGCGATGATCCGCTGCACCGCCTGGAGCTCCGCGTCCTGCCCGGTGATCGGCGGCAGGTCGGTCACGCCCGCGGCCTCCAGCGCCTTGACGATGCCGCCGGCCATGCCGTCGTTGGCGGAGTAGACGGCGGCGATGTCGTCCTTGCCGATCGCCTGGATCGCCTCGGCCATGTTGGCCTCGGCGTTCTCCGGCTTCCAGTCCTTCGTGTCGTAGGACTGCGCGATCGTCACCTTGCCGTTCAGCTCGGACATCGCACCCGCCTTGAACTGCTTGGCGTTCGGGTCGGTCGACGAGCCATTCATCATGACGATCTTGTCGGAGAGGCTCGCGTCCTCGCCGATGGCCTCCAGCAGGGTCCGCCCCTGGACCTCGCCGACCAGCTCGTTGTCGAAGGAGATGTACGCCTCGATCGGGCCCTCGGCCAGCCGGTCGTAGGCGATGACGGGGATGCCCGCCTCCTTGGCCTTCGTGACGCCGCTCGCGATGGCCTGCGAGTCGACCGCGTCCAGCAGGATCACGTCGACCCGGTCGTCGATCATCTTCTGCAGCTGGCCCGCCTGCGTGTCGGCGTCCGCCTCGGCGTTGGCGTACTCGACGCGGCCCTTGTTGTTGGTGAGGGACTCGACCTTCGTCTTGATGATCGGGTAGTCGAAGTTCTCGTACCGGGTGTTCGCCTTCTCCGGGAGCAGCAGGCCCACGGTGATGTCGTTGCCCTTGGCCGGGCTCGCGTCGTCACTGCTCCCCGTCGCGTTGAGCGCGCCGCAGCCGGCGAGCGTGACGGACATCGCGGCCGCGGCCACGGATATGGAGATACGACGACGCATGTCGGGAGCTCACTTCGCGTGTGATTCGGACGTGGGCACAGCTTTGTGGCCCATGTGACTGAAAAGCCAACGCGGACGCGGCCCCCAGCGTCAAGCGGAACCACTTAACGAGATGACAACACCACGCTCCGCAGTGGTTGTGAAGACGGTGCGGAATCGCCTCCAAGTGCTCTGCACTGATCAATCATCGACAGGAGACCCTGCGAAATCGGGTCAAGGTATGCGAAAGGGGCCGGGAGTTGCCTCCCGGCCCCTTCCACAGACTGTGGACAGGCAGTCAGTCCGACTGCTGCTGCCGCTTCGGCCGCCACACCACCAGCGCGCTGCTCTGCTGGACCTCCTGGTACGGCACCAGGTCGCGGCGGTACGACGCGTGCACCGCCGCCTCGCGCTGGCGCATCGCCGCCGCCGCGCCGTCGAGCGCGTTCTGCAGCTCGGCCGCCCGGGCCTGGAGCGCGGCGACCTGGTTCTCCAGTTCGATGATGCGCTTGATGCCGGCCAGGTTGATGCCCTCGTCCTGCGACAACTGCTGGACGGTGCGCAGCAGTTGGATGTCGCGGGCCGAATAGCGCCGGCCCCGTCCCGCGGTGCGGTCCGGGGACACCAGACCCAGGCGGTCGTACTGGCGCAGGGTCTGCGGGTGCAGGCCGGACAGCTGGGCCGCCACCGAGATGACGTAGACCGGGGTTTCCTCGGTCAGTTCATACGGATTGCGCCGACGACCGTCCATCTGACTCATGCTCCCTTCGCGGCCTGGAACAGATCCGCCCGCGGATCCTCACCCGCGGTCGCCTCGCGATACGCCTCGAGTGCGTCACGAGCCTTCCCCGTCAGGTCCGTCGGAACACTCACTTCGACGGTGACCAGAAGGTCCCCGCGGGTGCCGTCCTTGCGGACCGCGCCCTTGCCCCGGGCGCGCATGGTGCGGCCGCCCGGCGTACCCGGCGGCAGCTTCAGCGTGACGGGCGGGCCGCCCAGCGTCGGCACCCGGACCTCGCCGCCGAGGGCCGCCTCGGCGAAGGTCACCGGGACGGTGACCGTGAGGTTGTCGTCCTTGCGGCCGAACACCGGGTGGGAGTCGACGTGCACGACCACGTACAGGTCGCCCGCCGGGCCGCCCCGCTCACCGGGCGCGCCCTTGCCACGCAGCCGGATCCGCTGGCCGTCGCTGACGCCGGCCGGGATGCGCACCTGCATGGTCCGCGAGGACTTGGCCCGGCCGCTGCCCTTGCAGACCTCGCAGGCGTGCTCCGCGATCAGGCCGCGGCCCTTGCAGTCCGGGCAGGGGTCGGTGAGGGAGAACCCACCGCCGCTGCCCCGGGCGACCTGCCCGGTGCCGACGCAGGTCGGACACACACGCGGCGTGCCGTTCTTGTCGCCGGTGCCCGAACAGGCCTTGCAGGGTGACTGCGAGGACATCCGCAACGGGACCGTCGCGCCCTCGATCGCCTCGATGAAGCTGAGCGTGACCTCGGACTCGATGTCCTGGCCGCGCCGCGGGTGCGTGCGCGTCCCCGCGCCCGTACCGCCGCGGTTGAACAGGCCCCCGAAGACGTCACCGATCCCGCCGCCGAAGCCGCCGGCTCCCTGCCCCTGGCCCTGGGCGCCGCCTCCGAAGAGGTCGCCCAGGTCGAAGTTGAAGGAACCGCCGCTCCCGCCGGGCCCCGGACGGAAGCCGCCGTTGCCGAAGAGGGCGCGTGCCTCGTCGTACTCCTTGCGCTTCTTGGGGTCGCCGAGAATGTCGTTGGCCTCGGAGATCTCCTTGAAGCGCTCCTCCGCCTTGACGTTTCCCTTGTTGGCGTCCGGGTGGTTCTCGCGGGCGAGCTTCCGGTACGCCTTCTTGATCTCGGCCTCGGTGGCGTCCTTGGGGACGCCGAGGACCTTGTAGTAGTCCTTCTCGATGAAGTCCTTGGTGCTCATCCTCGACGCCCCTCCTTCCTGTCGTCCGTTATGCCGTCAGCCCTCGTCCGGGCCACCGCTCTCCTTGTCGTCGGCGTCGGCGGACTCGTCCGCCTTGACCGTCTGTGCCCCCGGCTGGGGTTCGGCCACCGCCACCCGCGCGGGGCGGATGGTGCGCTCGCCGATCCGGTACCCGGGCTGCAGAATCGCCACGCACGTCGTCTCGGTGACGTCCGGTGCGTAGCTGTGCATCAGGGCTTCGTGGATCGTCGGGTCGAAGGGCTCGCCCTCCTTGCCGAACTGCTGCAGGCCCATCTTCGCCGCGGTGCTCTCCAGCGACTCGGCGACGGACTTGAAGCCGCCGACCAGTTCGCCGTGTTCGCGGGCGCGGCCGATGTCGTCGAGCACGGGCAGGAGCTCGGTCAGGAGGTTCGCGATGGCGATCTCCTTGACCGCGATCCGGTCGCGCTCGACCCGGCGGCGGTAGTTCTGGAACTCGGCCTGGAGGCGCTGGAGGTCGCCCGTGCGCTCGTTGAGCGCCGTGCGGGCCTGGTCCAGCTGGGCCACCAGGGCCACGTCCTGTCCCGTGTCCCCGGCCGGGGCCGCCCCCTCCTCGGAGGCGGCCTTCGGCTCGGCGTCATCGGAGGTGGCGCCGGAAGGGACGTCGGGCTGCTGCTCGTCGAAGCCCGGGGTCTCCTCCGTCACGCGGCACCGTCCTTCCGGTCCTCGTCGACGATCTCGGCGTCGACGACGTCGTCGTCGGCCTTGGCGTCACCGGCACCGGCACCCGCGCCGGCTCCGGCGGCGCCGTCGGCCTGCGCGGCGTTCGCGTCGGCGTACATGGCCTGGCCGAGCTTCTGCGAGACGGCCGCGACCTTCTCCGTCGCGGTGCGGATCTCGGCCGAGTCCTCGCCCTTGAGCTTTTCCTTCAGCTCGTTGACGGCCTCTTCGACCTCGGTCTTGATCTCGCCCGGGACCTTGTCCTCGTTGTCCTTGAGGAACTTCTCGGTCTGGTAGACGAGCTGCTCGCCCTGGTTGCGGGACTCGGCGGCCTCGCGGCGCTTGTGGTCCTCCTCCGCGTACTGCTCGGCCTCCTGGCGCATGCGGTCGACCTCGTCCTTCGGCAGCGAGGAGCCGCCGGTGACGGTCATCTTCTGCTCCTTGCCGGTGCCGAGGTCCTTCGCCGTGACGTGCATGATGCCGTTGGCGTCGATGTCGAAGGACACCTCGATCTGCGGGACGCCGCGGGGCGCCGGGGGCAGACCGGTCAGCTCGAACATCCCGAGCTTCTTGTTGTACGCCGCGATCTCGCGCTCGCCCTGGTAGACCTGGATCTGCACGGAGGGCTGGTTGTCCTCGGCGGTGGTGAAGATCTCGGACCGCTTGGTCGGGATCGTCGTGTTCCGCTCGATGAGCTTGGTCATGATGCCGCCCTTGGTCTCGATACCGAGGGACAGCGGGGTGACGTCGAGGAGCAGGACGTCCTTGACCTCGCCCTTGAGGACACCGGCCTGCAGGGCGGCGCCGATGGCGACGACCTCGTCCGGGTTGACGCCCTTGTTGGCGTCCTTGCCGCCGGTCAGGTCCTTGACCAGCTCGGCGACGGCGGGCATACGCGTGGAACCACCGACGAGAACGACGTGGTCGATCTCGGAGAGGTTGATCCCGGCGTCCTTGATGACGTTGTGGAACGGCGTCTTGCAGCGCTCCAGCAGGTCCGCGGTCAGCTGCTGGAACTGGGCGCGGGTGAGCTTCTCGTCGAGGTGCAGGGGGCCCTCGGCGGAGGCGGTGATGTAGGGCAGGTTGATCGAGGTCTCGGTGGACGAGGACAGCTCGATCTTCGCCTTCTCGGCGGCCTCGCGCAGACGCTGCAGGGCCATCTTGTCCTTGCCCAGGTCCACGCCGTGGCCGGACTGGAACTGCTGGACCAGGTAGTCGACGATGCGCTGGTCCCAGTCGTCACCACCGAGGTGGTTGTCACCGTTGGTGGCCTTCACCTCGACGACGCCGTCGCCGATCTCCAGCAGCGAGACGTCGAACGTACCGCCACCGAGGTCGAAGACCAGGATGGTCTGGTCGTCCTTGTCGAGGCCGTACGCCAGGGCGGCCGCGGTGGGCTCGTTGACGATGCGCAGGACGTTGAGGCCCGCGATCTCGCCGGCCTCCTTCGTGGCCTGGCGCTCGGAGTCGTTGAAGTACGCCGGGACGGTGATGACCGCGTCGGTCACCTTCTCGCCCAGGTAGGACTCGGCGTCCCGCTTCAGCTTCTGGAGCACGAAGGCGCTGATCTGCTGCGGGTTGAAGGGCTTCCCGTCGAGCTCGATCTTCCAGTCCGTGCCCATGTGCCGCTTGACGGAGCGGATGGTCCGGTCCACGTTCGTGACCGCCTGGCGCTTGGCCACCTCTCCGACGAGCACTTCACCGTTCTTGGCGAAGGCGACGACGGACGGCGTGGTCCTGGCGCCCTCGGCGTTGGTGATGACGGTGGGCTCGCCGCCCTCCAGAACGCTGACGACGGAGTTAGTCGTGCCCAGGTCGATGCCGACCGCACGTGCCATGGTTGATTCCTCCAGCTGACTTGAGTGGAACGGACTCAAGTGTGCACGACGGCCCCCAACCGGTCAACAGAGCTGAGTCGACCGGACTCAAGTCTTATCCGTTCCTTACACGCAACGGTGCCCTGACCTGCGGCGACATCTCGCGCCGAGGAGCCCGGGGGCCTCGGGAGGCGTACACCGAGACGCGTGACACAGCGAGGACGACGACGAGCGCCGAGCCCGCCACCCACCAGAGCGCGTCGCCGCCGACCCGCCCGGCGTGCGCGAGTACCCCGACGGCCACCCCGGACAACGCCCCGGCGCCCAGCAGCAGACTCGCCCCCGGCGCGGTCAGCCCGAGCCGCCGCAGCCGGTGCGCGAGATGATCGGGGCCGCTGCGGAGGACGGGCCGCCCGGCCATCCGCCGCGACAGCAGCACCAGCCCGGCGTCGGCGCACACCAGGGCGGTCAGCGCGAACAGCACCCCCGCGCTCTCCCCGATCCCGGACCCGGCCCGCGCGTACACGGCCCCCAGGGCGATCACGAACCCCGCGGGCATGGCCCCGCACGCCCCGAGCCCGACCCGGGCCGGATGCCAGTTGTGCATGAGGAACCCGGTCAGCGCGGCGGCCAGCACGCTCATCAGCACGGCGATCCCGTCCATCACCTCGACCGCCGCGCAGACCCCCACCCCGAAGGCCGTCACGACCCCCACGGTCCCGGCGAGCCCGTCGGCGTGATCGAGCCCCCGGAACCCGAGGGCCATCCCCGCGACCCACACCACGGCCAGCAGCCCGGTCCCCACCCCCGTCTCCCCGTACGGCACGACGCACGCGGCCGCCGCGGCCGTACCGGCGAAGAGCACCCGCCGCCGCAGCCGCCACACGTCGTCGACCAGCCCGAGCAGGGCCACCACGCCCCCGGCGACGAGCAGTTCGCGCACCTCGCCCCCGGTCGGCACGCCCTCCACCCAGCCGTAGGCGCACACCACCGCACCGGTGACCACCACGACGGCCACACCACCGGACAGCGGCACCTCCCGCTGCCGCCGCCTATCCAGCAGCCGCGACCACCGGGCGGGCGCCCGGAGGAGGGCAGCGAGCAGGGCGGTGAGCAGAAGGGCGATGGCGGCGGCAGCGATCCCGTAGAGCACGGATATAAGTTAGGCGTCACTATGACAATTCGGTACGAATAACACGACCGGATCCCGACTTGATCTCGACTACATGTGTGCGAGTTCTGAGGCAACCCTCAGCGATTCAGATCACCCCCCACCCGGCTACAGTGCGGCGGAGGATAGGGGTAGTCTCAGACGGACTGCATAAGTTACCGCTTAGTAATTTCGGGAACCCTCTGAAACGGAGAGGGTCCCGACAGAAACCCCTCGCAGGCCCGAGGAGCCCCCATGCAACTCGCCGCGATCATCGTGTCGCTGGTTCTGACCGTGGTCGGCGTCGCGCTGCTCGCACGCGCGATCGGCCAGTTCGTCCGGTACTTCAAGCTGGGCCAGCCGGTCCCCGCGGGTACCAGGACCGACAACCCCTACCAGCGCAGCGTGACCCTGGTGAAGGAGTTTCTCGGGCACACGCGCATGAACCGGTGGGGCATCGTCGGTGTCGCCCACTGGTTCGTCGCCGTCGGCTTCCTGACCCTCCCGCCGACCCTCGCCCAAGCCTTCGGCCAGCTGTTCAAGGCCGACTGGGTGCTGCCGGTCATCGGTGAGTTCCTGCCGTTCGAGCTGTACATCGAGTTCATCGGTGTGATGACGGTCCTGGGCATCGCGGTGCTCATCGCCATCCGCCTGCTGAACCTGCCGAGCCGGCCCGGCCGCAAGTCCCGCTTCGCCGGCTCCAAGGCCGGTCAGGCGTACTTCGTCGAGTACGTGATCCTGACCATCGGACTGGCGATCTACGTGCTGCGAGGCCTGGAGGGCGCGCTCCACCACGTGGACCACTACGAGGCGTCGTACTTCGCGTCGTATCCGCTGGTCCTGGCCTTCAAGGGGCTGAGCGTCTCGGCGCTGCAGAACCTCGTCTACTTCGTCGCGATGATCAAGATCAGCACCTCGTTCATCTGGATGATCGTGGTGTCGCTCAACACCAACATGGGTGTGGCCTGGCACCGCTTCCTCGCCTTCCCGAACATCTGGTTCAAGCGCGAGGCGTCGGGCGGTACGGCCCTCGGCGCCCTGCAGCCGATGACGTCCGGCGGCAAGCCGATCGACTTCACCGACCCGGGCGACGACGACGTCTTCGGCGTCTCCCAGGTCGAGCAGTACTCCTGGAAGGGCCTGCTGGACTTCTCCACCTGCACCGAGTGCGGTCGCTGCCAGTCGCAGTGCCCCGCCTGGAACACGGGCAAGCCCCTCTCCCCCAAGCTGCTGATCATGTCCCTGCGGGACCACGCGCACGCCAAGGCGCCGTACCTGCTGGCCGGCGGCGGCAAGACGATGGAGGGCGAGGAGAAGGCGTCCGAGGAGCAGCTGGCCGGTGTGCCCGCGGCCGCTCTGGCGGAGGCCGAGCGCCCGTTGATCGGCACCGCCGAGGAGAACGGCGTCATCGACCCGGACGTCCTGTGGTCCTGCACCACCTGCGGTGCCTGTGTCGAGCAGTGCCCGGTGGACATCGAGCACGTCGACCACATCGTCGACATGCGCCGCTACCAGGTGATGATCGAGTCGTCCTTCCCGTCCGAGGCGGGCACGATGCTCAAGAACCTGGAGAAGAAGGGCAACCCCTGGGGCCTGGCGAAGAAGCAGCGCCTGGAGTGGCTGAAGGAGCTCGACTTCGAGGTCCCGGTCGTCGGCAAGGACATCGAGGACCTGTCCGAGGTCGAGTACCTGTACTGGGTCGGCTGCGCGGGCGCCCTCGAGGACCGCGCCAAGAAGACGACGAAGGCCTTCGCGGAGCTGCTGAACATCGCGGGCGTCAAGTTCGCCATCATGGGCGGCGACGAGAAGTGCACGGGTGACTCCGCCCGCCGTCTGGGCAACGAGCCGCTGTTCCAGGAACTCGGCATGGAGAACGTCATGGCGCTGAACATGGCGTTCGGCGAGGAAATGGACGACGACGGCAAGGTCACGCCGGAGTCGGCGAAGCCGAAGTCTTCGAAGAAGATCGTCGCGACCTGCCCGCACTGCCTCAACACGCTCGGCAACGAGTACCCGCAGCTCGGCGGCGACTACGAGGTCATCCACCACACTCAGCTGCTCCAGCACCTCGTCGACGAGGGCAAGCTGATCCCGGTCACGCCGGTCGAGGGCATCATCACGTACCACGACCCGTGCTACCTGGGCCGCCACAACAAGATCTACACGCCCCCGCGCGAGATCATCGCCAGCGTCCCGGGCATCCGCAACGAGGAGATGCACCGGCACAGGGAGCGCGGCTTCTGCTGCGGTGCCGGTGGTGCCCGGATGTGGATGGAAGAGCGTATCGGCAAGCGCATCAACAACGAACGCGTCGACGAGGCGCTGTCGCTGAACCCCGACATCGTCTCCACGGCCTGCCCGTTCTGCCTCGTCATGCTCACGGACTCCGTGAACGGCAAGAAGAACGACGGCAAGGCCAAGGAGTCGATCACCGTGGTCGACGTGGCCCAGCTCCTGCTGGACTCCGTCAAGACACCGGTCCCCGCGGAGGACTCCGACGGTGACGACGATGACGAGAACGGCGGCGAGCCGCCGGCGGGCACGTCGGACTCTACGAGCGCGCCGGAGCCGGAGCCGGTGAAGTAGGCGATCGTTTGCGGCTGTCTCCGACGCCCCCTGTCCGAGTTTCGGGCAGGGGGCGCCGTTGTGTTCTACGGCTGGGCCCCGTGGCACCGACATCCACACCGGCGCTGGAGCAGGATGCCGAAGGCGAAGGGCAGGGGCAGGTCGCTGGTCTGGCGGCAGTCGGCGTGCAGGTACTGGTAGCCGGGGCGGGAGGCCAGGGTGCACTCGGGTGACGCGGACGGCTGCTCGGCCGCGGCGGGCCTCACGGGAAGGACCGCTCCGGAGCCCCGTCACCGGACGTCCACCCCCGGCTCTCGGCGACGCGGAGGATGTCACGCAGGGCCTCGGTCAGGCGCTCGGCGAGAAAGCGGAGTTGTGTGTCGGTGGCGTTGGGGAGCAGGTCCTCGGCGTGGGCGAGAAGTTGAGCGCCCATGTCGAGTTGGGTTGCTTCCCTGATGTCGGCCAGGCGGGAGACGCGTCCGCCGCCTTCGTCAGTGATGAGAAAGCACGGCTTGTCCTCGGGACTCGTCCAAGGCAGGAGCCGAAGCGTGCGGTGAGGACGTCCACTCATCCGGCGGCCTCCATGTGCTCGTGAGCGACGAGATAGGGGCGTACCGCCTTGGTGGAGGCGCCGTCGATGAAGGTGTCCACACCGTAGGGGCTGCGAAGAGCGGGCAGAGGACGGCAAGCCAGAAGCGAAGCGCCAGTCGCGGGGCGGAGGTCGCGTAACGCACGAGGGCACGCCCTGCGGGGCTTGCACAAAGGGCCCACCCAGGCGACGAGACGGCGAAGCAGGTCGGTCATGGCATCGGTTCCGATCGGGTTCGGCGGACGGCCGGAATTGCCCAACAGCGCAGACCTTACTGCTATTCACAAAAAGCAGCAAGCATGCCGCGCGGGGACGTTAGCAGACGACCGCCGAAGCCCCTTGGCCACCAAGTCGCTTACCGTGTAAAGCGGCAAGGTCACTGCAGGCGTCAATCGCGGGAGGACATCGTGGACGTGAGCGCATGGGTCAGCACTTCGATGCCGTACCTGACCCCGCGCAAGCAGGGGGAGGGCGACGCGTGGAGCGCGGACGCGGCCACCCGGGGACGACGAGGATCCCAGCGCATCGTCCATGCCGGAGAGGTGCCCGCCCCCGCCGAGGTCGCGACCCTGCTCGGCATCGCCGACGGTGAACCCGTCGTCGTACGGCGCCGCCTGATTCTCCTCGACGACGAGCCGAACGAACTGACCGACACTTACTACCCGGTCGCCATCGCCCGGGGCACCCCGCTCGCCGGAACGGCCAAGATCCGCGGCGGAGCTGTCACGCTGCTCGCCGAGCTGGGGCATGTCGGCGCGCTGGTCAGGGAGGACGTGACGGCCGGCCTGGCCGAGGGAGAAGAGCAACAGAACCTGCGGCTCGCGCCGACGGAGCCGGTCCTGCGCCTCACCAGGCTCACCCTGGACCGCGACGACCGGCCGATCCAGGTTGACCGCATGGTGATGCCCGCCCAGCGCCAGCAGTTGCGCTATGAGATCAGGATCGGATGACCGTGCCCAAGGCCGAACCGGAAGCCCACGACCGCCGCTCGCTGCACGAACGGATCGCGGCGGACCTGCGCGACGACATCATGACCGGCGAACTGCCGCCAGGCGCCAACCTGCCCTCCACCGCGCAGCTCAGAACCCGCTTCGACGCCTCGAACGCCACGGTCCAGAAAGCACTCCAACTCCTCAAGGACGAGCGCTTGGTGGTCGGACGCGCGGGCGCGGCGGTGACGGTTCGCGAACACCGCCAGCGCACGATCCGACCTGCCACCTCCCTGGCACCGGCGGCGCCGGGTGAGCCCTTCCCCTGGCTCACCGAGGCGGCCAAGCACGGCACGGACGCCCGCATCTCCCTCCTCGACGTGACGGAGACGAACCCACCCGCGGACATCCGCTCCGCCCTCGGCCTCAGCGACGATGACACTGCGGTACTCCGCAGCCAACTCGTCCTGATCGACGATGAACCGGCCGAACTCCTGAAGTCCTACTACCCGTTGGCCGTCGCCCGGGACACGCCTCTGACGGCCCGGCAGCGGATCAAGGGCGGAACACCCACGCTCCTACGGCGACTCGGGCACACACCCCACCAGTGCGTGGACCGCGTCTCGGCCCGCGTCCCCACGCAGGAACAGTTCGAAGCCCTGCGCCTCCCCGGCAGCCTGCCCGTCCTGTGCACGCTGCGGGTCGTCTTCGCGGCAGACGGGCGGCCGATCGAGGTGACGTCGATGGTGAAGGCGGGGCATCTCTACGAGGTGCAGTACGAGTTCACGCCGGAGTGAGAGTGGTTCATTCGCCGATTTCCGGCCGATACATGTGCATGGCCTGACCGCAGGAGCCCCTCAAGGGCCAGTTGGAGTTTCCCTGGGCGGTCCGTCATAAGGCTCCCAGTAGGGATTCTGATATTCGGAAGCTCCCGGATACCCGTACTCGTCCACCAGTTCCAGGGAAACTGTGCTGCCGTTCGACGGGACTTCATCGAACCATGCGCCCTGCTCAATGGTCTCACCCGGGTCAAGCGTCGCGCTCCACTCGCCCCCAGTTTCACTACAGACAGTCTTCGCGGCGTCGAACGGCTCGCCCAGGTCATTTTCTGTAGGCGCAATGAGCTGCCTCACCGTATCGGGCTGCGCATAGCCCTCGCAGTCGAGTTCCTCGGCAGGACTACTGTGATTCTCGTACCGGATCACGTAGTAGACCCAAGAGGGCTCACCACCGGACTCTGACGGTTTTACATATACAGGCCCCCAAGTGATGCGAACGTTCGAGTTCTCGAAGATCAGATTGTGCTCTTCGGACCCTGTGTTGAACCATCCGCTCTCAGGGGCACCACTAACGACCTCAGCGTTGCGGGCCATTGCACCAGCCGAATAGGGGGCCACAGCTGAAATCGCCAGTGCGGCAACTGCTGGCAGGGTGCGAAGTCGATAGCTCAACATGGACTCACGCTCCTTTAATCCATTTGCACACGCGCCTAGCGCACAACCACAGCTAGCGGCCTGCTGTCAGCATCTGCGGATCCACAGGCGCAACTGCCCTCCGCGATGCCGGAACGGGCGATTCAAGTGACTACGCCGTCCTGCATTTCACACCCCCCGCCGGGTCGTCAGGATCAGAATTAACAGACCTCATGTCACCAAATCTGACCCCATAGAAGAGATCGCACGCCTCATCCCAGGTGAGGGTCTCAATACTCGACTCATCGTCAGTGATCGGCATGGCGCCACGTGGGCTTAGGCACTTCCAGTCTCCTACCGTTCGAACAACCTGCCAGTTGGCATCTTGGAATCCTTTGGCCTTGCAGTAGGAAGTGAGGTCGGGCAGGCCGCCCACGATCCGACTCGAGGCGGATGGCGCATTGACTGGAGCGGCAGGGGCGACCAGAAGGGCTGACACCAGCACCAAAATTCCGGCTATCGGAAAAAACCATCCAAGCCTGCAGCCGGACCTTCTCCGTGCAGCTGTTGCAGAATTTCCGCTCTCCTGACGCAGCATGTCACTCATTTCGTCTCCCTGTGCGCGGCGCAACTGGGTGACCCTCATGACAAGACTGCGCCGAACATGCGACGAACGCATCTGGACGTGGGCGCCGGTGAGTACGACCTGTTGAATAGGTCGCGGGCGTTGCTTCCACACCAGTTCCGCCGGCACCCGGCCTTGCTGTCGGAGACGTGGTTCTGCGTCCGGGCCGACACCTGTCCGGTCTGCTCACCACGGCCTACCGACGGCTACGAGCCTCCTGCTCAACAGCACGACCTGAGCAGCGCCTGGCTCGCTGTCGGCCCAGCGATCACCGAGGCCGAACGCTCAGGCACCCCCGTCGTCCCTGCCTCCAGCGTCCGCGTCCAAGCCCGTGCTGGCCCGGGAACAACACACGCCTCAGGCCGTCCCTACTCGTCCTGCACACCGCAGGCCAATTGTCGGGCTCGTACGATCGTCGCTCACCGAAGTGCCCCGCCGCTATTGGGCTGTTACTACGGGGCGCTGTTACTACGGGGCGGTGTCACGGCGTCCAGCAGCGACGGCGACCGTGCCATTACGAAAGAGCTCCTCACAGAGGCGAAGGAGCGCGGACCGCGTCCTGCGCCTAACCCGGCTCACCCCGGACCGCGAGGACCGGGGGATTTAGGTGGGCCGTATGAGGATGCCCGCCCGGCGCCAGCGGTTGCGCTACGAGATCAGGCTCGGATGACCGGGCCCAAGGCCGAACCGGAATCCCACGACCGCTGCTCGCTGCCCGAACGGATCACGGCCGGTCTGCGCGACGACATCGGTGCTGCTGTCCCCTTACCGGTCTTGGAACTCAGACCGTGCACGGAGTCGCGGTGGGACGCCGCCCGGCGGTGAACGCGGCCGGTGGGACGCCCATGAAGTGGCGGAACTCGCCCGTCATGTGGGACTGGTCGTAGTACCCCGCCGTCGCGGCGATGTCCGACCATCGACCGGCGCCCGCCGCGAGCACGGTGCGAACTCGGGCGATGCGCGCGAAGTGTTTGGGGGACAGGCCGGTGCCGTCGGTGAACAGGGTGTGCAGGCGGCGCTCGCTGATATGCAACCGGGCCGCGGTCGTGGCGACACTGGTGCTGACCAGCAGGTGTGCCGCCTCTTCGAGCCGCGCCGGGGGCTCCGGACGGTCGGCCAACGCCCTTTCGAGAGCGGCGATCGGATCGGCGGCGAGCTGGTCGACGTCCAGGCCCGGTAGTTCGCCGAGCGGAAGGGCCCGGTCGGCGACATCGCGCAGTGGACGGCCGAGCAGGGCTCGCGCACGACCCGGCCGCATGCGAACCCGCAGGCACGAGTGGCTGGGCGCACCGACGTGATAGGCGGCCCGGGTGCGGGGGCCCATGACGATCAGCTCACGCTCTTCGATGCGCAGGAGGAGTGTGGTGGCGTGGTCGGGTTCGTCGATCGCCGCCGAACCCGTCGCCGTGGCGACATCGATCCCGGCCACCCAACGCCCAAGGGTAAGAGGCACGTTGAGAGAGCTCACGCGGTCCACGATAGTGCCGAATTCTCCTATCACGCGGCCCGAGCGCGGTGTGATCGTCGGAGCATGATTCTTGTAACCGGTGCCACCGGCACCATCGGCAGCCACGTCGTTCGTCGGCTCACCGATCAGGGCGTGCCGTTCCGGGCGATGTCCCGCGGCGTACAACCTGGCGGAGTGCGGGCCGACTTCGACGACCCGGCGTCACTGGCGCACGCCGTGGCCGGCATCGACACGGTCTTCCTGGTGACCGTGCCACCCGTGCCGACGGCGGACCACGACATCGCCCTGCTGACGGCCGCGCGGGCGGCAGGCGTCCGTAAGATCGTCAAACTGTCCCCGCTCGGCAGCGGCGAGCGGTTCGGCGGAGCGACCGTCGGCGCGTGGCACGTCGCCGCCGAGGAGGCGATCGAGGCCACTGGACTCGTGTGGACGATGCTCCGCCCGCCGAGCTTCGCGTCGAACCTCTTGCGCTACCGGGCGCTGATCCAGGCCGGAGAGCCGATCCCGAACCTTGCCGGCGACTCGCGGCAGGCCATCGTAAACCCGAGGGACGTAGCCGCGGTCGCCGTTGCCGCCATGACCGGCGATACACACGATGGACAGCGGTACGACCTGACCGGGCCCGAGCTGCTGACGTTCACGGACCAGGCGTCGATCCTGGAGCGCGTACTGGAACGACCGGTCAAGACCACCGACGCGAGCGCGCTCGACCAGTTGCCGGCCGGGGTGATCACCGGCATCGGTTGGGCGCGCGCCGGCGGAGCGGCCTACGTCACCGACCACGTGCCGCGGGTGCTCGGCCGACCGGCGGGCACGTTCGAGCAGTGGGCACGCGACCATCGGAAGGCATTCGCGGCCATGCCGAACCCACCGTCACCCGGCACAGACACCCCCTACCGGGCGATCCATAGAACACCTGCCCGGTGAACCCGCGCAGCCATATGGCTCATTCGTTCGAGTCGAGCCCCTCGAACGAGGTACGCGCGATCGATTCTGCGATGCGTGATCAAAAACCTCAGGCGGGCCGCGCTCGCGGCCGTACTCGTTGTCCTCGTTCTTCTGGCATCCACTCCGGCCCAGGCGCACGGCCGGGCCGCCGAGCCGCGCACGCTCCCGATGGGGACCGCGGTCGGTGTCCTGCCCCTCGCGGACGAGGTGCGGGAGGGGTACCAGCGCACGAGCTTCCGGCACTGGAACGCGGGCCAGAACCCCACCGACGGCTGCAACACGCGCGCGGAGGTGCTCATCTCCGAGGCGGTCGACCCGCCCGAGATCCTCGCCGAGTGCAGGCTCTCCGGAGGGCGCTGGTGGTCGTACTACGACGCCCGGTGGGTGACCGAGGCCGGTTCCCTGGACGTCGACCACATGGTGCCGCTCGCCGAGGCCTGGGATTCCGGGGCATCGCAGTGGACCGCCCAGCGGCGTGAGGCGTACGCCAACGACCTCGACGCCCTGACCTCCCTCGTCGCGGTCACCGCGGCCTCCAACCGCAGCAAGGCCGACAAGGATCCGGCCGAGTGGCTGCCGCCCGCCGCCGGTGTCACGTGCCGGTACACCTCGGAGTGGGTCGGGACCAAGCTCCGGTGGGGCCTCAGTGCCGACGCCGTCGAGTTCGAGGCGCTCACCCGGCTCGCGCAGTCCTGCCCCGACACCACCGTGACGTACGATCCCGCGCCGTAGAACAGGAAGGTGGTCCCGCCTCGGCAACGTGGCCTTGGCGCTACGGCCCTGCCGCAGGCGGGACATCGTCGTGAGGTGCGGTTCGGGCTTCCGGCGGCGTGACACCGCCCGGGGCGCCGAGGGTGTGGCCGGGCATGGCCCCGTACGGCATGCCCGACGGCGGGTACGGGGCGTACGGCGGGTACGGGGCGTACGGCGGGTACGGAGCGGGCTCGGGCGCCGGCGGCGCGAGGCGTTGCGGGCGGTGGCGTCGGGCGAGCCACAGCACGAGCGCCGCGTACAGCAGGGTCGTCGCCACGTCCGCGAGGGCGAGTGGCCAGGGCGAGTCGGCCGCCGTCTCGTCGGAGTTCAGCCCGTCGACGACCGCGGCGAGGGTGCCGAAGGCCACCAGGTTGTTCAGGACGTGCAGCGCGACGGCTGCCTCCAGGCCACCGGTACGGATGGTCAGCCAGCCCGCCACCACACCGAAGACCAGCAGGCTGATGAAGCCCCACGTGGTGCCCCAGCCGTGGGCGGCGGCGAACAGCGCGGCCTGCGGGAGCACCGCGAACCACGGAGTACGGACGAAGGCGCCGGCCGCCTGCGTCAGCCAGCCCCGGAAGACGTACTCCTCGGCCGCGGCCTGCACCGGGACGAAGACGGCCAGCACTCCCAGGGAGGTGAGGTACGACCCCCAGCCCACCCACACCTCGGACTCCCCCGGGCCGCCCTCGCCCTCGGGCAGGAGGAAGGCGGTCCCCGTCAGCACGGCCACGGGGACCACCGCGGCCAGCAGACACCACCCGAGCCAGCGCCACCGCAGCCGTCCGGCGACCGACGACACGGTGCCGACCGGCCGCCGCCCCGGCCACAACACGGCCAGCAGCACCAGCGGCAGGGCGACCGCGATGGACGTCAGCTCCATCGCGGTGTTGGCGAGCGGACCGAAGTCGGGTCCGCCATCGGGAAGTTCGGGGGCGTCGGCCAGCGCCCCGAATACGTAGGTGACGGCTATGAGCAAGAGGACGGCTATGAGATACGCGCCGAAGAACAGCAGAGTGCCGACCAAGGGCCGCCACCAGCGGTGACGGCCCGTGAGGTGGCCCAGGCGGTGATAGGGGAGGCCGTCGGGGCCCGGCGGGACAGCGGTCGTCATGATCGACAGCTTCCCAAACGGGGCACGCCCCGGGCGTCCGCCCGCAGCAGGAGCGGTCACTCGGTCTCAGGGTGGATGCTCCGGAGCCACACACACTGCGACCTGGTGCTTCTCGACCAAGTCCGCTCAGCCCAACAGCCGGTTCCTGACCGCGGCGAGGACCTCCGTGCGGCTGCGCGGGCCGTTGTCGGCTGCGATGAGGTGGTCGCCGATGCGCAGTGAGAAAGTGATCAGGCAGCGGGCCTCGACATCGCCCTCGTCGGGACAGAAGGCCCCGTAGAGCTCACGCAGATAGTCCATGCGCCGGTTGTCGGCCCGGCGGAGGCAACTCGCGACGCCTTCGTCGCGCCGGGCCCAGTCGCGGATCGCGAGTTCGACCCCGGCACTGGTCACGTGCGTCTCGCCCGACCCCACGAAGTCGAAGAGACGCCCGAGCCGCTCGCGGGCGTCGCCCCCGTCGCGTTCGATCCGCTCGATGACGTCCTCGGTGACCCCGCGCTCCCAGGTGTCGAGCATCTCCTCCAGCAGGGCGGCGCGGTTACGGAAGTAGCCGTAGAAGCCGCCCTTGCTGACGCCGAGGGCCTGGGCGAGGACTTCGACCCGGACAGCCTCGGGGCCGCCGGCGGCGAGCGCCCGCAGCCCCTCCTCGATCCACTTGTCCCGCGGCGTGCGGATCGCGCCCATACCGTGTCTCCCCCTCACATGTCTCGGCCCAGTATACGGAGCCGTATAGATGGGTCTATGCTCGATCTATACGCCACCGTATAGACAAGGATCTGCCATGAGCGATCTGCGCCTTCCCCCAACCGACCACACGTCACGCCCCTGGCGGATCCACGAGATCGCCGGCGACTTCCGGCTCGAGGATCTGTGGGCGCTGCCGACACCGGGCGGCCCGGACGACCTGCACCACCTGGTCCGGCAGATGGCGGAGGGCAAGGACGGTCCGGACGGCGGCAACCCCGTGGGCCGTTTCCTCTTCGCCGCGCGCTGGAAGCTCGGCGCGCTGCTCGGCTGGGACAAGCCGGACTCGGGCGTCGGCGGCAGGGTGGCGACGCTGCGCGACCGGCTGCCGGACGACCTGCGCGAGGGGCCGCGGGGGCCCGACCTCAGCGCGGCGCCCTTCACATCGGTCTTCCAGACACACGACGAGTGGGCCGCCGAGTACGCCAACAAGACCATGCACGGGGTGATGCACATCGGCTGGGTCCCCGACGGGAACGGCGGCTACCGCGGCCAGATGGCGGTCCTGGTGAAGCCCAACGGCCGCCTCGGTTCCCTGTACATGCTCGGCATCAAACCTTTCCGGTACCTGGGGGTGTACCCGGCCCTGATGCGATCGATCGGCCGGGAGTGGCGAGAGAACACGGCACGCCGAACGGCTGGCTGACGCCTCACCTGGGGGCCGACGGTCGTCCGATCGAGGTGACGTCGATGGTGAAGGCGGGGCATCTCTGCAACGTTGCTTTACGGCTCTTCGAGGCGCATGGCTTCGCCAAGCTCGGTCACGGCGTTCCAGTAGTGATCGAGAGCCACGTAGAACACTGAGGTATCCGAGACACCCTCAGCGATGTCGCCCAGCGCCATGTAGACCCCCCTCGACGCGGCAAAGACGCGATCACAATTCGCCCTGGCCGCGCTGCTCCGGGCATCCACGCCGGCGACCTGACAGCAGTGACGGAACGGGCCGAATGCCTCACGTAGGCGTGCTCGGTGCTCTTCGAGGCGTACCCGGCGCTCGTCGTGATCTTCAGTGCTCAGGATGTGCGGAGTCTGGCGATACTCGACGCCCATGAGGTGAGCCTGTTCGAGGAAGGCGAGGTACGACGCGCGCCGGGCTTCTCGCCGACGTGTCTCGGCTTGTGCTGCCGCTGATATCTCAGCCTGGATGCGCGCAGCCCGCGTGTGTCCCCGACTCGTGACCCAGCTCGCGACTACTGCCGTGGCGCCGGTGATCCCCGCGATCCATAGTCCGCTGTCCCCCACATCGGTGAGTGTGAGGGTCGGCGGCCCGCTGGAACAGCCCTCATGCCCGATCAGAGAGCGTCCTGGCACTGGAGCCGATGGTTCCGCCGCCTGCACACCGGCGGCCAATTTTGATGACTGTCCGTCAGATGTGCGTTTCAATCGGCGATTTGCGATTTCCTCATGTGACCCTTGCCTCAACTCCCGTCCCACCATGCACTCTTGTACCGCGCTCGGCCCCGCTGTTTTCATGTGTCAGCGAGAGATCACCTAAAAACGGGGGGTGGTTTGAGTCATGACGCAGAACGCGTCCGGGCCGCAGAGTGCCGCGGTGATCACCTATCTGCTTTCGGACGGGACCCGGTCCGTGCTGGACGTCTCCGTGGGGACCACCGTGATGGAAGCGGCGGTCGACAACGGCGTGGAAGGCATCGTCGGCCAGTGCGGTGGCAAGACCGTCTGCGGGACCTGCCATGTGTTCGTGGAGTCGTCGGCCGGCCGTGCGCTGCCGCGACTGCAGGCGGACGAGGACGATCTGCTCGACTACACGGCCGAGCCCCGCGCGGGGTCCAGCAGGCTGGGCTGCCGGCTCGTCGTCGAGGAAGGGCTCGACTCCCTGGTCGTCCGGCTCCCGAAGACCCAGTGCTGAGCGCGCGCCGCCCGAAGGGAAAGCCCCCGGTGAACCGTCCGTCCGACCTGTCCGAATCCGCGCCGCCCTTCGTCCACTTCGACCCCGGCGTGCTGACAGGGGCGCTCGAGACGGCGCCCGAGAGCGCCGTGAAGGAGTTCACCGAGTCGTGGAACGACCTTCCCGCCGATGAGCACCTGCCGGCCGACGTGCCGTACCGGTTCCGCCGCTACGGCACCTTCCGTCTGGGGCCGGGCGAGTGGGAGCAGCTCCCGCACACCGCCTTCTTCCAGGAGGAACGGCTGAACCCGGTGAACGGCGGCATCAACCGCATGTTCGCCCCGCTGGAGGACTCCGTGGCCGCGGGGCCCGCCCTGCACGCGATCGTGACCGCTCTGCACGAGCGGCTGCCCGGCGACGCCGAAGGGATCGACACCTGTGGTGTCCACCAGATCCGGGTCACCGCCACGGCCGAAACGGCAGGCGACCCGGCGCCGGAGGGCATCCACCAGGACGGCCATCACTACGTCGGTCAGGTCCTGATCCGGCGCGAGAACGTCAGCGGCGCCGAGTCGTGTCTGTACGACCTCCACCGCCGGCCGGTCCACCACGCCGTACTGACGCAACCCTTCGAGACGATCCTGCTCGACGACCGGCGGGTCCTGCACGGCGTCACGCCTGTGACCCCGGCACCGGGCACCCGCGCGGGAGTGCGCGACATGCTCCTCGTCGACTTCTTCCCCGGGCCCGGGCGTTGATCCGCCCCCGGCCCCGCAACGCACCATCGCCCCTTCCCGCCCGTGATGAAAGGCGACCGCTGTGACCGCGATCCAGGAAGCACCGCAGACCCCGGCCGTGACCCGCCCCCGCATCGGTTTCTCCACCAATATCTGGGACAACCCGGCAGAGATCGTCGAGCATCTGGAGTTCCTCGCCGGTCACTTCACCGACCTCGAGTTCGAGATCGCGGAAGAGGCGCAGGAGGTGCTCCTCGGCGCGACCGCCACGGAGTACGAGAAGATCGTCGACGGCATGCGGCAGGTCATCGAGACCCACGGGCTCGACCTGTCGGTGCACGCCGCCTGGTACGGCCCGCACACCGACCTCTGCTCCCCCGACGAGGACGAACGGTCCGAGTCCATCAATCTGTTGCGTCGCGCCGTGCACCTCGCGGCCGACCTCGGCGTCACGCGGGTGACGTATCACCCCGGCTACCAGTCCAAACGCAGCAATCCGGTCCTCCTGGACGTGCTGCGCTCCTCGCTGGACCGGCTCCAGCCGCTGCTGAGCCGTACCGGCATCCTGCTGTGTGTGGAGAACATGGGCGCCAGCCGTCCCCGCTACGTGGTCTTCGAACCCGAGGAGCACATCGCCCTGTGCGAGAGCACCGGAACAGCGCTGACGCTCGACGTCCCGCACCTGGCGACGGTGCATCTGCCGCGGGGCGACTACAAGGAGGCCCTGGAGGCGGTCGCGCCGTACGTCCAGACGGCCCACATCTCCGACATCAAGGGCTTCGACCACACCCACCTGCCCATCGGCGAGGGCGACTTCGACCTGTGGGGCTCGCTGGAGGTACTCGGCTCGTTCGGCTACGGCGGTGCCGCCGTGGTCGAGGAGTTCGCGCGCGGCTACCGGCCCGAGGACTACCTGAGCCGCGCGCTGGACTTCCGCGCCCGCTGGGAGGCCGCCGGGTCCGAGGCCGGAGCCTGATGACCCGCCCGGCAGTCGTCGACGCCGTCGCCTCGGATACCGTCCGCGGCGCCGCGGACCAGCGGCCGTCCGCGCTGCTGGCCGGGGTCGCGGCGGACGCCCGTCGCGTCGGCGAAGCGGTCAACCTCGCCGCCTTCGAGAACGTGCTGTCCCGCACGGCCCGTGCCCTGCTCGCCGGGCCGCTGGCCGACCGCTACCTGATCGGCCGGGAGCACGAGCGGGGCCCGGGTACGGCGATGCTCCGCGCCGGGCTGCTGTCCGTCGGCTACCCGGAGGTGGACGGGCTGGAGCGGGCCGCCGCCGCGGCGATGGAGCGGATGCTGGGCGCCTCCTGGACCGACTTCCGGCCACTGTCCGGGCTGCATGCCACGACCTGCACGATCGCCCTGCTCACCCGGCCGGGTGATCTGGTGCTGTCCATCGCGCCGGCCGACGGCGGCCACTTCGCCACCCGTCCGCTGCTGGAGGCGCTCGGCCGGCGCAGCGCCTATCTGCCCTGGGACGCCGCGGCCGGCACCGTGGACCTCGCCCGCCTCGCCGTCACCCGGGCGGCCGGGACGGCGGCCATGGTGTTCCTCGACCACGGGGTGCCGCTCGCACCGATCCCGGTCCGGGCCCTGCGCACCGTCCTGGGCGGCGAGACCGTCCTCGTCTACGACGCCTCGCACACCCTCGGCCTGATCGCGGGCGGGGCCTTCCAGGACCCGCTGGGGGAAGGCTGCGACATCGTCCAGGGCAACACGCACAAGAGCTTCCCGGGCGCGCACAAGGGTGTGATCGCGTTCGCGGACGCCGAGACCGGGCGCCGGTTCTCCGATCGTCTGGGCGAGTCGATGGTGTCCTCGCAGGCGACCGGTGCGACGCTCGCCAACTATGTGACGGCGCTGGAGATGGACGTCCACGCCCCCGCGTACGTCGCCCGGATGCTCGACAACCAGGCGGCGCTGGCCGAGGCGCTCGGCGAGTGCGGCTTCCGTGTGCACCGGCTCGCGGGCGCGCGGGCCGCCAGCCGCAGCCATGTCCTCCTCGTGAACGGGCACGGGCGGCAGGCGGGATACGAGCTGGCCGCTGCCCTCGTCGGCTCGGGGCTGCTGCTCAACGCCCGTCCGGTAGCCGGCGAGGTGCGGCTGCGGCTGGGGGTCCAGGAGGTCACCCGGCGCGGTATGCGCAGGCCGGAGATGTGGCGCATCGCCGATCTCATGGCCGAGGTGGCGATGTCCGCCGGGCGGGGCGGAGCCGTACGGGAGGCTACGTCCGCCCGGGTCAGGGCACTGGCCGAGGAGTTCGGCCGGGTGCACTTCGGGTTCGACGGTGTGGAGGTCGTCAGTTGAGTCAGCGCGCGCAGCCCTTGGTGCTCTTCCTGGGCAACGCCCGTTACGGCGAGTTCGAACCGCTGTATGAGACGGGAGCCCGGGTCGGCCTGATCCGGGACATCTCCTCGAACGGCTGGAGCGCCCGGGACGACGCCTTCGACACGGTGCTCCCCTGGGACCCGGCCGAGGGCGTCGAGGAGCTGGCCTCCCGGCTCCCGCGCGACGGGTCGGTGAGCGTGCTCAACCTGCGCGAGGCCTACGTCGAGCACTACGCCAGGCTGTGCCGGCTGCTCTCCCTGCCCTCCGTCGCCCCCGAAGATGTGGCGGCGCTGCGCTCCAAGCATCTGATGCGGCAGCTGTTCCAGGAGCGGATCGGTCCCGACAGCACCGGGCGGTTCCGTGCCGTCGCCTCGGCCGCCGACCTGCGGGAGTTCGGCGAGGAACACGGCTGGCCGGTCGTCCTCAAGCCGGCATCCCTCTACTCCAGCCTGTTCGTGGTCACCGTGGCCGGGCCTCAGGCCGTGGCAGCGGCCTTCGCGCAGGTCCGGGACGGCGTCGCCGACCATGTGCGGGCCAAGGGCCTGCCGCAACGGTTCACGCAGCTTCAGGCGGAGGAGTTCCTCGCGGGCAGCAACCACTCGGTCGACCTCGTCGTCGACCGCGACGGGGTGCCGTGGCCGAGCCCCGTGGTGGACGTGCTCACCGGTGCCGACCTCGGCGGCGACGACTTCCACCACTTCGCGCGCTACGCGCCCAGCCGCGCACCCGGCCCGGCGCGGCAGCGGATGGCGGAACTGGCCGTGGCGGCGGCCCGTGCCCTGGAGCTGCGGCTGTGCGCGGCCCATGTGGAGTTCATCCTGACGCCCAAGGGCCCGCGGCTGCTGGAGGCGGGCATCCGGCCCGGCGGCCATCGGGCGCGGGTGCTCCACCAGGCACACGGGGTGTCCTTCATGGCCGCCTACGCCGCCGTCCTGCGCGGCGAACAGCCGGATCTGGCCGAGCGGTTCAGCAAACCGTTCGGCATCGTGACGCCTTTCCCCCGCGCGACCGGCGTCTTCGACGGGCTGCACGAACCGCAGCGGCTCACCGGGCTGGCGTCCTACCGGGGCCACAGCGTCTATCACTCCCCCGGCAAACTCGTCGGCACCGCGGCACAAGGGCACTGGCAGGTCGTGTCAGCCGAGCTCGTCGCCGACACGGCGGAGTCCCTCGTACGGGACATGGAAGCGGTGTGGCACATGGACGACCTGGTGGCGGTCCGTGCCGACCCCGCCCGGGACCGCCCTCATCTGCTGGTCGTCGGCGGGAAGGACTCCGGCTTCGCGTCCCTCGCCCGACTCGGCGTCCGCATCACGCTCGTGCAGGCACGCGCCGATCTCACGCCGTTGCAGACCGAACGGGCGGACACCCTCGTCGTCCACGACCGGCTCGACTCCGGCCTCGCCGAGGCCACGGCGGTCTTTCTGCACGAGCACGGCACGGCCCCCTTCGACGCGGTGCTGTCCTTCGCGGAGTCGCATCTGCTGACCGCCGCGCGCATCGGCGAGCGGCTCTCGCTCGTGCACAACCCGCTGTCCGCCGTCCGCGACAGCCGCGACAAGCTGCGCACCCGCGCGTTGCTGGACGAGCAGGGTCTGCCGAGCGTCGCGTACCGGGCCTGCGCCTCGCTCGAGGAGGCCACCGCCTTCCAGGCCCGGCTGGACTCTCCCGTGATCCTCAAGCCGGCGGACGGGTCCGGCAGCCGCGGGGTCTGTCTGGCCCACGGGCCGCACGAGCTCGCCACAGCCTGGGAGACGGCGTCGGCGGGCGGCGGCGCCGTCATCGCCGAGGAGTACGTCGCCGGGCCGGAGGTGAGCGTCGAGACGCTCACGCTCGACGGCAAGCACGAGGTTCTGGCGGTCACGGAGAAGATCACCACCGGGCCGCCCGCCTTCGTCGAGACCGGTCACCAACTGCCCGCCCGGCTGACGCCCACGGTTCAGGAAAAAGTGGCCTCGACCGTCACCGCCCTGCTCGACGCGCTGGGCCACCGGTGGGGGCCCGCGCACACCGAGTTCAGGATCCGTGAGGACGGCGCCCCGGTCCTCATCGAGACGCAGACACGCTTCGGAGGCGACCAGATCTGGCAGATGGTGGAACTGGTGACGGGCGTACCGCTGGCGGCGGCGACGGCCGCGGCGATGCTCGGCGCGGAGGGCACCGCCCGGGTGCCCGCCCGTGCCCGGGCAGCGGCGATCCGCTTCTTCTCGTACGAGAACACCGTCGTCCGGGGTCTCGGGGACGTGGACGCGGCCCGCGCCCTGCCCGGCGTCGTGACCGTGCGGGTCGCCGCGTCCGAAGGGCAGAGGCTGGGCCGGCTCGAAGGGTCCGGCAGCCGCCAGGGGTACGTCCTCGCGTCGGGGGACGACGTGGAGGAGGCCGTGGCGCGGGCGGAGGCGGCTCACCGGGCCGTCGGTTTCGTGGTGGGCGGGTGACCGGGAAGACCAAGCGGCCGGAGCGGATCACGCGGGGCCTGATCGCGTCGTCGTTCATCGACTCGATGGGCAACGGGCTGTTCCTCGCGGGGTCGGTGCTCTATCTCACCCGTGTGGTGGACCTGTCGAACGCCCAGGTCACGTTCGGTCTCACCGTCGCCGGACTGATCGGCTTCCTGACCACCGTTCCGGTGAGCATGATCGGGGACCGGATCGGCGCCGGGCGGCTGCTGGTCATACTCCAGTTCTGGCGGCTGGCCGGCTTCGTCGCGTACGCGTTCGTCGGCGGCTTCGTCCAGTTCATGGTTGTCGTGGCTTTCATCGCGCTGGGCGACCGGGTGGCCCAGCCCGTGCTCCAGACCGTCGTGGGGCAGGCTGTCGGTGACGAGCGGCGCGTGCGGACGATGGCCTGGATCCGCAGCACCCGCAACGCCGGCCTGACCGCGGGCGCGCTGCTGACGTCCCTCGCCGTCACGGCGGACTCCCCGTGGTCGTACCGGGCGATCATCCTCGGCGACGCCGCGACGTTCCTCGCCTCCGGCCTGCTGCTGTGGGCGCTGCGGCTGCCCGGTGGGCGGCCGGCGGACGGCGCCGCGCCTCACCTCCGCCCGTGGACGCTGCTGCGATCACTGGCGGGCGAACGCCGCTATCTCTCCCTGACCGCTCTCAACGGCCTGCTCTCCCTGCACACCACCGTGCTCGCTGTGGGAGTGCCGCTGTGGGTGTCCCAGCACACCAAGCTGCCGGCCGCCGGCATCCCGGTGCTGATCGCGGTGAACACGATCCTCGCCGTCACCCTCCAGCCATGGGCGGCACGCGGGGCCGTCACGCTGTCGCGGGCCGCGCGCCGCAGCCTGTTCGGCGGCCTGGCGCTCGCGGCCGGAGCCCTCCAGTTCGCCCTCGCCCCGGCCTTCGGTCCGGTGGCCGCGGCTGTCGTCCTCACCACCGCGATGATCTCCCTCACCCTGGGCGAGGTCTGGCAGTCCGCCGGCGGCTGGGAGATCAGCTACGCGCTGAGCCCCGAGGACCGCCGCAACACGTACCTGGGCGTGTTCAGCCTCGGCCCGACGGGGGCGCAGATCCTCGGCCCCGTGGTGGTGGTCATCGGGGTCGTGGGCGGAGGCCCGCTGGGCTGGGTGATTCTGGCCGTGACATTTGCGACGACAGGTCTCGCCATGATGCGAGCCACCGTCACAACCGACGCCCTCGACGCCCACCGGCCCGCGCCCCGGCGCCTCCGCCTCAAGAAGTAGCCGAATTAACCGAACTCACGTACAACCCTTACGTCCCTGCACAGGTCTTCTGATCGCCGACCACCCGTGAACGCCCGTACAACTCCCGGCGAACACGGACGGCCCCGGCACTTCATCGACGGTGGATGCCCGCCAGGCATCCCGCGTGCCGCAGGAGACTCCCGCATGGACCAGCACAGGCGACGCCCCCAGCGGCGTCCGCACCCGCGCCCCGCCCTCGCGACGGCCCACGCCCCGGCCGCGCCGACGGGCGGGTCACTCATGCCCGCGCCCCCCGGCCGGGCGATCTCCGGCCCGGCGACGACCCACAGCGCGACGACCCGCAGGGCCGCGTCCCCGTCCAGGGCGACCACGACGTCCCGAGGCTCCGCCCACACCGCCTGACCCGCCGCACGCCCCCGTCCTCCTCCTCACCGGGAACGGAACGGCCCTGCTTTCAGGTCCGGCCCGGCCCCACCCCTCCCCACCCGGAGCCCCGCCTTGCGCACCCGCACTCTCCTCCTGGCCGCCGCCCTCACCACCGGCCTCCTCTCCAGCACCCCGGCCACCGCCGCCCCCTCCGGCCTCGCCGGGGACTTCAACGGCGACGGATACCGGGACGTCGCGGCCGGCGCCGCGTGCGCCGACGTCGGCTCGGCATCCTGCGCCGGCGCCGTCGTCGTGCTGTACGGCTCGGCGTCCGGTGTCTCGGCCGCCCGCAGGGCCGTCATCACCCAGAACTCCGCGGGGGTGCCCGGCACCGCCGAGTCGGGCGACCTGTTCGGCTCCGCGCTGGCCACCGGCGACCTGGACCGGGACGGCTACTCCGACCTCGTCGTCGGCGCCGCCAACGAGAGCGTCGGCGACCGGGACAGTGTCGGCTCCGGCACCGTCCTGTGGGGCAGCAAGTCGGGCCTGACCAGCGGCAAGGGCCTGCCGCAGCCGTCGACGCTCGCCGAGTACGGGAACTTCTCCCGGGGCATCGCGACCGGCGACTTCGACGGCGACGGCGACACGGACGTCACGCTCACCGGCCAGAGCCACACCCGTATCTACCACGGGCCCTTCACCCGCACCGGCGGCCCGCTGAACAACCTCCGCGTCGGCGAGGTCGGCACGACGTTCGAGGTGTTCGCGGGTGACATGACCGGCGACGGAGCGGCCGAGCGCGTCTACCCGTTCAACGTGGACGGCGACACCGGCGGCCAGATCGACTACTTCCGCTGGACCGGCACGACGTACAAGATGGCCGATCTGCCGAACGCCGACGGCTACCCCGGTTCCATCGGCGACATCAACCGAGACGGCTACGGCGACCTCGTCCTCGGGGACCACGCGGACCCGTACGACCTCAAGCCCGGCGGGCACAAGGGCGGCCAGATCACCGTCTGGTACGGCGGACCGAACGGCCCCGACCCGGCGCAGCAGCCGGCCGTCGTCCACCAGGACACCGCGGGCGTGCCCGGCGCCGGCGAGGCCGAGGACGGCTTCGGCAGCGCGGTGGGCACCGGCGACATCAACGGCGACGGGTTCGCCGACGTCGTGGTCTCCGCCCCGGGCGAGGACATCGGCTCGGCGAAGGACGCGGGCTCGGTGACCGTGCTGTTCGGCTCCGCCTCCGGTCTGAAGACCACCGGCGTGAAGTCGTACACCCAGGACACCGCCGGAGTGCCCGGCGCCGCCGAGTCCTCGGACCGCTTCGGTTCGGCGGTCGGCCTGACCGACGTGACGAAGGACGGCAAGGCGGACCTGGTCGTCGGCGTGTACGGCGAGAACTCCACGGGCGGCCTGTGGACCCTGCGCGGCTCCGCCACCGGTCTGACCACGAGCGGCGCGCAGGGCATCACGACCACCGCCGTCTCCCTCAAGGGCAGCGTCAACCTCGGCTTGACCGTGGCCCAGTGACGCCCCGCCGACTCCCCTGTGAGGCACGTACACCCATGCGCACCCGTATCACCACCGCCGTCATCGCCGCGGCCCTGACCCCGCTCGCCCTCACCCTCTCCGCCCCCGCCGCGCACGCCGTCACGCCCGCCGCCCCCTACGACTTCAACGGCGACGGCCGCACCGACCTCGCGATCGGCGCCCCGGGCGCCACGGTCGCCGGGAAGGCGAAGGCGGGCGCCGTGTCCGTCGTCTACGGCAGCACGAGCGGGCCGAAGACCTCCACGCGCACCCTCCTCACCCAGGACACCGCCGGGATGCCGGGCGCCGCCGAGGCCGACGACGCCTTCGGCTCCGCCCTCGCCTCGGCGGACCTCGACACCGACGGCTACGCCGACCTGCTGATCGGCACGCCCGGCGAGGACGGCTACGACACCAACGACGGCACCGCCACCATCGTCTGGGGCTCGAAGTCCGGCCTGTCCGGCGCCCGTTCACTGTTCAGCTTCTTCAGCACCGACTACGACCGCTACGGGCAGACCCTCGCCGCGGGCGACTTCGACAACGACGGCGACCTCGACGTGGCGGTCGGCTCCACGGGGCCGACCACCCTCTCCCTGGTCGCCGGCCCGATCACCAAGGCCGGCGCGCACAACGGCGGTTCGGGCTCGGGCAAAGACATGTGGTCCACGTCGTACGGCATCACCCACCTGTCCTCCGGCAACGTCACCGGCGACGGCCACCCCCGGGTGATCCTGCACGGCCGCTCCGCAGGCACCGACGACGCCGTCACCGCCCTGGCCGACATGGAGATCAGCAACTACGCCGACTGGCTGCAGAACCTGCCCGCCGGCTACGTCTCCGCCGTGGCGGACATCGACAAGGACGGCTACGCCGACATCGCCGTCGGCAACGACCGCGAGACCTCCGCCGACCCGGCGGGCGCCCTCGGCGGCAAGGTCACGGTCGTCTACGGCGGACCGGACGGCCGGGACACCGGCCGCGCCCCGCTCGTCCTCACCCAGGACACCGCCGGTGTGCCCGGCGCCTCGGAGAAGGGCGACCGCTTCGGCAGCGGCGTCTCGCTCGGCGACATCAACGGCGACGGCTACGCCGACCTGGCTGTGGGCACCGCGGGCGAGAACTCCGCCGCCGGTGCCGTCACCGTGCTGTACGGCTCGGCGTCCGGCCTGACCACCAAGGGCGCGACGTCGTACAGCCAGAACTCCGCGGGCGTGCCCGGCGGTTCCGAGAAGGGCGACCGTTTCGGCGAGCGCGTCACGCTCACCGACCACACCGGCGACCGCCGCGCCGACCTGTCCGTCTCCGCGCCGGGCGAGAACGGCGACGGCGCGGTCTGGTCCCTGCGGGGCACGGCGACCGGCCTCACGGCCACCGGCTCGACGAGCTTCGGCCCGGGCACGACGGGCATCTCGACGGCCGGGGCGCCGGGCTACGGCACGGCCCTCAGCTCCTGACCACCGCTCCACACCGAACACCAAACCGAACGCTCCATACGAAACCGGGGACTTCGATGCGCAAACGCACCCTCCTCCTGGCGACGGCCCTGACCACCGGCCTGCTCACCGCCCTGCCCGCGACGACGGCCACCGCCGCCCCCGCCACCGGCCCGACCGCCGACTTCAACGGCGACGGCTACGGGGACGTCGCCTTCTCCGCCGCGTACGCCAAGGTCGACGGCAAGGGCGAGGCCGGCTACGTCGCCGTCGTCCACGGCGGCGCCACCGGCCTCGACCCGGCCAAGCGCACCGTCGTCAGCCAGAACACCGCCGGTGTGCCCGGTGCCGCCGGCACCGAGGACACCTTCGGCAGCGAGCTGGCCACAGCCGACCTCAACGGCGACGGCTACACCGACCTCGCGGTCGGCGCGCCCGGCGACGACGACGGCACCGACGGCGACGGCGGCTCCGTCACCATCCTGTGGGGCTCGGCGAGCGGCCTGAAGAACGGCACGACGGTCAAGGACCCGGCCGTCTCCGCCCACAACAACTGGGGCAACCTGCTGACCGCGGGCGACTTCGACGGCGACGGCAAGGCGGACCTGGCGGTCGGCACCGACACCGACGACGTCTACGTCGTCCGCGGCCCCTTCACCACCACCGGCACCACGGGCCCCACGCAGAAGATCTCCACCCCCGAGCCGGCGTGGATCGTCGACACCATGGGCGCGGGCGACACCAACGCCGACGGCAGGTCGGAACTGGTCCTCACCTACCGGGTCACCATGAACGAGGGCGAGTCGACCAGCTGGTCCAAGGGCGTCGCCTACCTCGGCTCCCCCACCGGCCCGGACACCTCGGCCCCCCGCCCCCTGAACGGCGGCACCTCCCTGGCCTTCGGCGACATCGACGGCGACGGCTACGACGAGATCGCCCTCGGCAACGTCTTCGGTAAGGGAAGCGATCACACCGGCAGCCTCGGCGGCAAGGTCGTCGTCATCCGTGGCTCCAAGGGCGGCCCCGTCAACGGCGACGCGCCCATGGCCGAGCTCACCCAGGACTCCGCGGGCGTCCCCGGCGCCGACGAGGAGCGCGACAACTTCGGCAGCTCCGTCTCCATCGGCGACACCAACGGCGACGGCTACGGCGACCTCGCCATCGGCGTCAGCTTCGAGGACCTCGGCACCACCGAGGACGCCGGCGCCGCGATCCTCATGAACGGCTCGGCCACCGGTGTCTCGCGCACCGGCGCCCGCACCGTCACCCAGAACACCGCCGGCGTCCCGGGCACCGCCGAGGCCACGGACTACTTCGGCTCGGAGACCCTGCTGGCCGACGTCACCAAGGACGGCCACGCCGAGTTCACCATCACCGCCGGTTTCGAGGACGAGGGCATCGGCGCCATCACGGCCCTGCGCGGCTCCGCCACCGGCCCCGTCACCGACGGAGCCCGCACCTTCGGCCCCGGCAGCCTCGGCCAGGTCCGTTCGTACGGCGCGTTCGGCGCCAACCTCATCGGCTGACCGGCCAGGGAGACAGCGTGCGCAGATCCACCACGACCGCCCTTGTCGCCACCCTGCTGGCGACGGGCCTCACCCCCGTGTTCCTCACCGCCCCAGCCTCCGCGGCCCCCGCCAAGTACGCCGACGACTTCAACGGCGACGGCTACCGCGACCTCGCCGCGGCCGCGCCCTACACCCCGGTCGGCGGCAAGAGGGACGCGGGCGCCGTCGTCATCACCTACGGCTCGGCGAACGGCATCAGCGCCGCCCGCCGCACCGTCCTCACCCAGGACACGGCCGGCATCCCCGGCACCGCCGAGCAGGGCGACCGCTTCGGCAAGGCACTCACCTCCGGCGACCTGAACAGTGACGGATACGCCGACCTGGTGATCGGCAGCACCGGCGAGGACGTCGGCTCCGATGCCGACGGCGGCTCCGTCACCGTCGTCTGGGGCGGCAAGAGCGGCCTGTCCGGGGGCCGCGGCGTCCCCGACCCGGCCGTGGCGGCCCACGACGAGTACGGCGTGTCCCTCGCCGTCGGCGACTTCAGCGGGGACGGCCTGGCCGACCTCGCCGTGGGCAGCACCGGCAGCGACATCTGGATCCACGAGGGCGTCTCCAAGGCCTCCGGCTCGGGCACCCACCGCGAACTCGCCACCGGCCTCGAGACCGGCAGCGGCCTCACCGGCGCCCTGAACCTCACCTCCGGTGACCTCAACGGCGACGGCACCGACGACCTGGTCATCACGGGCAGCGAGGCGTCGACGTACGACGACGGCACCATGATCTACCTCGGTTCCGGCTCCGGCCTCACCTACCAGACGTTCCTCAAGAGCGACGCCTGGGACGTCGCGGCCGTCGGCGATCTCAACGGCGACGGCTACGACGACGTGGTCACGGCGGCCCCGAGCACCGACGGCAAGAGCCTCGGCGGCTCCGTCAGCTCCTGGCTCGGCAGTGCGAACGGCGTCCGCACCCAGCCCCAGGCGGTGATCAACCAGGACACCCCGGGTGTCCCCGGCGCGGACGAGGAGGGGGACGCGTTCGGCAACGACCTCTCGGTCGCCGACGTCGACGGCGACGGCTACGCGGAAGTGGCCGTCGGCGTGCTCCACGAGACCATCGACGCCGCGAAGATCGCCGGGAGCGTGATCGTCCTGCGCGGCTCGGCCGCCGGTCTGACCGGCACCGGCGCCCAGTCGTTCACCCAGAACACGCAGGGCGTGCCCGGCACGGCCGAGTCCGCCGACCGCTTCGGCGCCTCCGTACGCCTGTCCGACCTCACCGGCGACGGCAAGGCGGACCTGTCCGTGGGCTCCGACGGCGAGAACCACCCCTCCGGCTCCCTCTACAGCCTGCGCGGCTCGGCCTCGGGCGTGATCACGAAGAACGCGATCAGCTTCGGCCCCGGCTCCCTGGGCATGTCGACGACGGACTACCTGAGGCTGGGCCAGGACATGCTGCGCTGACCCCGCGGTGCGGGGCCCCGGCATGGATGTGGGGCCCCGGCATGGATGTGGGGCCCCGGCATGGATGTGGGGCCCCGGCGCGGCCCGTACGGCCGAACCCTGACAACCCATCGGCTCCCCAAGGGCCTTACCCCTAAGGGATGTCACAGCTCGGCCGCAAAGCCGGGCCCGGAAGCCCGGGCCCGGCACGCCACCGCCCGGGACCAGGTACGTTCGAAGACGTGGCTGGATTCAGGATCGGACGCGGCCGGAACAACGGCGCTCCTCAGACGCGACCGCATAACCCCCCGCACGGGCAGCAGACGCCGCAGGGACCGTCGTACGGTTACCCGCCGGCGCCTCAGCCGTACCCGCAGCAGCAGCCGTACGGCAACGGCGGCGGCCCCACCTGGCCGCAGGCGAACGCCGGGCCCGGCGGCGGCTACGGCGGCCAGGGCGAGCCGGAGTACTTCGGCGACGGCGCGTACCCGCCCGGCCCGCAGGGCCCGCCGGACCCGTACGCGGCGAACAACCCGGGCCACACCCAGGCCTTCTCGGTCGGCGAGGACCCCTACAACCAGGGCGACACCTACCGCGCCGGCGCCGCGGCCCCGCCGCCCGGCCCGGTCGGCCCGCGCCTGCACTGGAAGGCTCTGCTCCGGGGGATCATCCTCTCCCCCAAGCAGACCTTCCTCCAGATGCGCGACTACTCGATGTGGGGCCCGGCCCTCATCGTGACGCTCCTCTACGGCCTGCTCGCGGTCTTCGGCTTCGACGGCGCCCGCAAGGATGCGATAAACGCAACACTGTCGAACGCGGTCCCGATCGTCCTGACGACGGCCGTCGCGATGGCGCTCAGCGCGTTCATCCTGGGCGTGGTCACCCACACCCTGGCCCGCCAGCTCGGCGGTGACGGCGCCTGGCAGCCCACGGTCGGCCTGTCCATGCTGATCATGTCCCTCACGGACGCGCCCCGTCTGGTCCTCGCGATGTTCGCCGGCGGCGACGCGACGTTCGTACAGCTCGTGGGCTGGGCCACCTGGATCGCGGGCGGCGCACTGCTGACCCTCATGGTCAGCCGCTCCCACGACCTGCCCTGGCCGAAGGCGCTCGGCGCGTCGGCGATCCAGCTGATCGCCCTGCTGTCGATCGTGAAGCTGGGCACGGTCTGAGGTTCCGCGCGTACGAGAAAGGGGCTCCCGGAGGAGCCCCTTCTTGCTGTCTGTTTCTTGCTGTCTGTCAGGCGTCGAGGACCTGCCCGGCGCGCCGCACGACAGGCGGTTCAACACTCCACGGGAAGTTGATCCACTCATCGGTGCGCTTCCACACGTACTCGCACTTCACCAGTGACTGGGACTTCTCGTAGACCACGGCGCTGCGCACCTCGGCGACGGTGTCGAGGCAGAAGTCGCGGACCAGCTTGAGCGTCTTGCCGGTGTCGGCGACGTCGTCGGTGATCAGGACCTTCTTCTCGGAGAAGTCGATCACGTTGGGGACGGGGGCGAGCATGACGGGCATCTCGAGGGTGGTCCCCACGCCCGTATAGAACTCCACGTTCACGAGGTGGATGTTCTTGCAGTCGAGGGCATAGGCGAGCCCGCCGGCCACGAAGACACCGCCGCGGGCGATGCTGAGCACGACGTCAGGCTCGTACCCGTCGTCGGCGATGACCTGTGCGAGCTCGCGCACGGCGACGCCGAACTGCTCGTAGGAGAGGTTCTCCCTCATCTTGGGGTCGCTCATACCTGGGTCCGATGGAAGTTGAGGAAGGACCGGGAGGCGGTCGGCCCCCGCTGCCCCTGGTACCGCGACCCGTACCGCTCGCTCCCGTACGGGAAGTCGGCGGGGGAGCTGAGCTTGAACATGCACAGCTGCCCGATCTTCATCCCCGGCCAGAGCTTGATGGGCAGGGTGGCGAGGTTGGACAGCTCCAGGGTGACGTGCCCGCTGAACCCGGGGTCGATGAACCCGGCGGTGGAGTGCGTCACCAGTCCCAGCCGTCCCAGCGAACTCTTGCCCTCCAGCCGGGAGGCGAGATCGTCGGGCAGCGTGATGACCTCGTACGTGCTGGCGAGGACGAACTCCCCCGGGTGCAGGATGAACGGCTCGTCCCCCTCCGGCTCCACGAGCCGGGTCAGATCGGTCTGCTCGACGGAGGGGTCGATGTGGGGGTACCGGTGGTTCTCGAACACCCGGAAGTAGCGGTCCAGCCGCACATCGATGCTCGAGGGCTGCACCATCGCGTCGTCAAACGGATCGATACGCACTCGTCCGGCGTCGATCTCGGCCCGGATGTCCTTGTCTGAGAGAAGCACGCCCCGAGGATACGCAAGGCGCGCGGAGCGCCCACAACCGGACGACTCCGCGCGCCTTATGCCCTTTGGCTATGCCTTTGTCCGCTGTTCGCTACCGCTCGCCGCCGACCGCTCCGCTCGCTACCGCTTCTGGTGGCTGACGGGTACGACGCTCCGGAGCCGCGTACACCGCGGGCACCGGAGCAGCCGACCGGGGCCGAGTCGCTCGGCCTGCTGCATCGGGAACGAAGCGGTGGTGAACACGTGCCCATCGGCACAACGGACGACGGTGCGCTCCATCAAGTCCAAGAGTCCCTTCCCCAAGAGCCGCGTCTGGCTGGTGCTTGCCTGACGACAAAAGCCACAGTACGGGATCAAAGGAACGGCCTTCGAGGCGGCGCTCCGGTCCCGCCCGGACCCTCGCCCACGCCCCCACCGTACGCCCCAACTCCGGTGACCCGCAGCCGCATCCCGCCCCTGAAACGCCCTCAGGCCCCGAGGCATCAACACCCGGGGCCTGACATGGGGTAAAGTGGCGAACGTTCGCACACCGACTCCGTCGGCGTCTTACGCGGGTGTAGTTTAATGGTAGAACATCAGCTTCCCAAGCTGAGAGCGCGAGTTCGATTCTCGTCACCCGCTCCATGATGAAACCCCAGGTCAGTGGCCTGGGGTTTGTTTGTTGTCTAGTCCAATTCGAGGGTGCCATGCCCTCCGTGTGCCCTAAGTCCAGGTCGATCTCCCCTTCAGGAGCGCCCGGGCGCAGGTCAAATCGTCAGAGCGCCCGATCGTCTCAGATAATGAGACGCATTTTCGGTGACCTGGGTCACAGTATGAGCAAATGATGGGCAAGTCACCTATGCAAAACCGCAGTTCGCAGCGGTGCGCACGCCGACGTGTCCACCGCTAGGCCCAGCGAGGGGATGGCCGTTCCTCACCGCCCGCGTGAGCCCCGCCGGCTCGCTACAGCTGGAGCAGCAGGGGCTCGTCCAGGTCTCCCGGGACTTGTCCGGCCGTGACTCCCAGGTCCTCCTCACCGACGAGGGGACACTGGCGGCTCGACAGTTGAGGGCACTGCAGGCTGACTCGGTTGCACGCAAGGGCTACACCCTGATCGACCCCAGCAAGAGGCCGGCTGAGGGAACTCCCTCCTTCGGCGCGTTCCTCTACCTCCGGGACGTTGCCCTCCTCACGCGGCGGCTGCTGTGGATCTACACCGAGCGCAAGAGGCTGGGGGCGCCGTGAGCGTCAGGGACGACCAGATCATCAAGGAACTCGCCCACTACATCCATGAACACCCGTCAGAGCAGATGGCGTTGATGCCGGTGTACGACGCGGCCCGTGATCACGCGCAGCGGCGCTCCTGCACACACTGCCGACGCTGCGAGGGCGCTTGGGACGACATGCCGCCCATCGCCCGATCGGCTCGCCGTCGCCTCGGGACGAAGGAAGCGAGGAGCGATGACGGAGGTGGGCGGCGACCGGACAGGGTCGGGGTGGACCGGTCGGAGGGGTTCGGCGAACGGCTGCTGGGTGTGCTGCTGGACCGTGCCCACGAGATGCCGCCGGACAAACCCGGGGCGGCGGGCATCGTGGTGGACCGCCGTCCGGGGATGCGCGACGAGCCGGCCGGACGGTCCGCGCCCGACGGGCATCGTGTCCTGGAGGGTTGGCTGCCCCGGCCTGCGGACACCGGACGCGGGTGGGCCCCGGCCTGTCGTGTGCGCGGCTGCGGCCGGGGCCCCGGATTGCGGGTTGTGCTGTCGGTGCGGTCAGTTCCGCCCGTCGGGTGACGGGCCCGGCGGGCCTGCCGGAAGGGCGGGGCTCGCTCCTTCACGGGCGCGGGGGGCGCCCGCGTGCGCCGCGCCCGGGCCGGTCGGGGCGGCGGGTGCCGCTCGTCGTCGCCCTGCCGCGGGCCCCTCGCCGAGCCGACGGAGCCGGTCCCGCGACAGGCATCCCGGTGCGGCCGTAATGGACGCCGGCCATACGGTCGCCGTGCTGCGAGTTCAGCAGGCGGATGAGGAACGCCCCGACCACGATGAGTCCCACGATCACGGCCACGGTCACGAAGGTCTCCACCATCCTCACCTCCCCATCGGTTGCTGCGGCACCCTGCCGGTCATGGCCGGCACCCGTGGAGGTGCGGCCGCGTCGCGGGACCCGTGCCCTCCTTCGGAGTCCCAGACCGCTTCCACGGCCCGGTCGGCGTCGCGCAGCGTCCGCAGGCGCGCCGCCTCCTCCATCAACCGGCTCGCGCTCGACGTACCGCGCGGGTCGCTCGCGGCGGCCATCAGCCAGGCGGCTGAGTCGGGAGCCGTCTGCGGCGGGACGACCAAGAGGTTCCAACGGCCCACGTGGTAGGAGAGCAACAGCAGTTCATGCGGGTCCTGCTCGTCCCGGAACCAGCCCACGTGCACCACGCGCCCGGCGACGGGCACCTTGCGTGGGATGACCGGCCACTGCGTGGGATTCACCGTGACCCGGGTGATCCGCCCCCACAGCGGTTCCAGTACGGCGGTCAGGGACGGGAGTTCCGCCTCGAGATCGCGGGAGCGGGGCCACCAGGCGCCGTCCAGCAGAGCCGGCGCGGAGCCGATGGGAGCGAGCGACAGACGCGGAGAGAGCGAGGAGAGCCGGTCATCGGCTTCGGTCGTCGGCGGGTGGGAAATGGTCGCCATCATGACGCGAACCCTGCCCCGGGCCGACCAGGGCCGGCCCGGAATATTGAATCGCCGAAAACGACACGAGCCTGGAAGCCGGTGTTCGAAATATCCTCGGTAAATCCAGCGTACTCCTCGAACAGGCCCGGCGGACCGTGCGGACAACGGAGGAACGCTCCCATGCGTTCCTCCCCGGGACCGTCGTCCCTGAGGCAACGATTCCGGGCGAGTTCCCCTGCGCCTGCCCAGCGCCGGCACTTCCCAAGCTGAAGGGCGAGTTCGATTCCCGTCACCCGTCACCCGTCACCCGTCACCCGCGCAAGCCGAAGCCGCTTTCACGGAGGGGAGTTGTTCAAGCAGCCTTAGCCCGTGCCGCAGCAGGGTGGTCGCAGCGTCTCGCGCCGGGGGAACGACATGGCCACGCGACGTCGCCGAGCTGATCCGTGTCGAGTCGGGGGAATATCGATCCACTGGTGTGTCGGTCCCCCGATGCGCCCGCGGGCTTCGGCGAGGGTTTCCCTGACGGAGGGGGTGGCATGGTGAAGGGTGCGGGAGACGAGGGGAGCCGGCCGGCGGCCGAGAAGGGATTCTGGCAGCTGGTCGTCGGGCAACTGGGCACGGCTCTGGTTGTGGTGGATCCCGCCGGAAGGATCCTCGCGGTCAATCCGGCGGCCGAGCGGCTGCTCGGCCGCGCCGCCCCGGCGATGCGCGGGGAGGACGCACACGACCTGCTGCACCGGGATGCGCACGGCGGCAGGATCCCCCGGGAGCAGTGCCCGCTGCTGCGGGCCGTGGCCGAGAGGTCCGAGGCACGCGAGGAGGGCGAGGTCTGTCTGCGCGGTGACGGTCGCCTGATCGCGATCTCCTGGTCCGCTTCTCCCGTGACGGACGACGGCGCCTTCATCGGCATGGCCGTGCTGTTCACCGACACCGCCGGCGAGCGCAGCGCGCGTCGGGAGCGTGCGGCCTACACCCGTGCTCTGGAGGACCTCACCGAGCGGCTGACGCTGGTCGCGGAGATCACCGACGTACTCGGCCAGACCCTGGAGACCGATGAGGCCCTCGTCCGGCTGGGCCGCCTGCTGGTTCCCCGCCTCGCCGACTGGGCGGCGGTGGATCTCCTGGTCGGTTCCGGGCAGGTCCACCGGGTGGCGGTGACCGGTCCCGCGGGCCGGGAGGCCGGACTGGAGGGCGGGCACCAGCGTCTTACCGAGGCGGGGGAGGGAGATCACTCACCGCTCGTCCAGGTGCTCAACGGCGCTGATCCCGTACTGCAGCAGGAGGCGGATCCGGCCGCACCGCCCGCCTCTCTCCTGGCCGCCGTCCACGACGACTTCCTGCGGACGGTGGGCTCGACGTCGGCCATCACGGTGCCGCTCGGCCCCCGACGGCAGATCACCGGCGCCCTGACAGTGGTGCGCACGGACCCGGAGCTCCCCTTCGACAGCGACGACCTGGACGTCGTGAGCGACATCGGCCGCCGGGTCGGCCTGGTCATCGACAACGCACGGCGGTTCGGCCGCCAGCGCGCCGTCGCCGAGGCCATGCAGCGCAACCTGCTCGCCCCGCCGCCTCAGCCCGGCAGCCTGCGGCTGGCCGCCCGCTACCAGCCCGCCCCGGCCGGCTCCCAGGTGGGCGGCGACTGGTACGACGCGTTCGAGCGGAAGGACGGCACGCTCGCGCTGGTCATCGGCGACGTCGTGGGCCACGACCTGACCGCGGCGGCCGGAATGGCGCAACTGCACGGCATCCTGCGCTCGCTGGCCTGGGACCACACCGGCCCGCCCGGTGCCGTCGTCGACCGCCTCGACGACGCCATGCCCGCCATCACCACCGTCCCCATGGCCACCCTCGTCCTCGCCCTGCTCGAAGGCAACCCGCACACCGGTCCCTGGACGCTGCGGTGGACCAGCGCGGGGCACCCGCCGCCTCTGCTGCTGACCCGGGACGGACAGGCGCAGTACCTCGAAGCGGGACAGGGAGTCGTCCTCGGTGTCCCTCCGGGCACCGGCGGCAGCCGGCCGAGCGCCGCGCGGTCCCTTCCACCGGGTTCCACTCTCCTGCTCTACACCGACGGCCTGATCGAGATCCCCGGCAGCGACCTGGACACCGGCCTCGCCCGTCTGCGCCGCCACGCCCTCGCTCTCGCCCACAAACCGCTGGACACGTTGTGCGACCAACTGCCCGCCCGCATGCCGCCCGGCAGCACCGACGACGTGGCCCTCCTCGCCCTGCGTCTGCCGTCGCCCTGAAGGCGGTGACCGCGGTGGGGCGGGGTCCGGGGGCTCAGGTGTCGAGGACCAGGACGCGGAACGGGCCGAGCGGGGCCGTCCGAGGTGTGTCGCCTTCGATGTACCGCCATCCCCAGGACCGCAGCGCCTCGACGGTCCTGTGGTCGGAGCGCTTCACCAGCGTGACGGCGACGGCGGCACCGTGGTCGGTGAGCAGCCGTTTCTGCAGGCGCCGGGCGAGGTTCCAGGCACGGTCCTGGTTCTGCCTGCGTACCCGGGAGGGAACGTGGATCCCGGAGATCACGAAGAGGCGTCCGGAGGCGGCAAGCCGGAGCAGCCGCCCCGGAAGGTATCCGTCGAAGCCCTCCCACCAGGGGCCGTCGCCGCCTACGGGGAAACCGTAGGCGCAACCGGTCAGCGCGGTGGTCTCCGCGATCAGCAGCTCGAATCCCGGTCGCCGTGCGTCGGCCGCGAGCCGCCGCAGGAAGGCGCTGCGGGCTTGGTTCCACGCCCAGGGGCCGCCGCCGGACGTCTCCGCGTACAGATCACCCAGTTCCTGCAGATGGTCCTCGATCTGACGCCGGGTCAGCGGACGGACGCGTTGCCCTTCCCGGGGCGAGGAGCCCCGTTCCGGCCTCGGGCCGGGCTTCCGCGTCGCGGGCGGGTGCGAACCGACGGGACGCCCGAGGAGTTCTGTGGTCGTCGGCGCAGCCGACACGTTCACGGTCATGAGGCAAGCCCTGCTTCGGGCACGGACGGACCCGGCCCGGCGTCGTCGGTCGCCGAGAGCGGCACCGGTGTCGGAGTCGGCGCGCGACGCCCTCGGTGTCTTCAACCGTACTCCCGCGGCCGTGCCCCCCTTCGGGACCGACGGTGCACGAGAACACCGAGGCGGGTACGGCGGTTCCGTCCGCTTCCCGACAGCCGGGGGCGCACAGGAGTACGGTGGAGGTACCGAGGGCATGTCGCACACCGGCTTCCGCGCTGGTCTCGTCCTCGGCGAGACACTTCGCCGGAAGCCTCGCGCAGCGCAGGAGCTTCCGGAGACAGGTCAGCACGATGGCCCCGGCCCTCGATTCCTTCCCCGCCGCCGACGCGTGGCCGGTGCCCGACCCGCGCAGGGCCGTACTGCAGCTCTTCACCACGGGCGCCACGAGCACGAACGGCACCACCGGCACCCATGCACCACCACGCGCCCGAGGGACTGCGGGCCCGCTTCTCCCAAGCTCTTCTCGCGTTCGACCGACCGTCAGGTCGTGACCGCCATGGACATCGACCTCGGCATCGCCGCGCTCCTCGTGCTCATCGCCGCCGGAGCGTACGTGATCCACCGGCTCAACTCCGCACACAGCGAAAGGATCGCCTTGCGTTCCTACAGCCGCTTCCTTCCCGGCCCCCCAGCCGCCGCCGACCGAGCCGCCGGCACCACCCCGCCGCCCCCATCGCACTCCACCCCGTCCGCCGCGCTCGACCGTCGCGACCATCGCGACGGCGGGCGGGGGCGCTTCCGGCCGCGCCGCCACCGGGAACGGACGACGCACAACACGCCGAACGCCGCGGGGCGTTGAAGCCGAAATGGCCGACAGAACAGAGGTCACTTCCATGCCCGCGCCGCTCCGCCGAAGCCGCAGCCAAGGCATCGGCACCAGTCACGGCACAAGCGAAGATCCACAGGCGTACGAGACCACCGACGGTGATCTCCCCATGGGCGACCTCGCGGAGGTCCGCATCATCGCCGCCAGCCCTGACATCGCCCAACGAGTGGCGCAGCTACTGCGCCGGAACCTTCGCTGCGACGAACCCCGCAGCTACCCCGCGGGCCCCGGCGGGCAGGGCACCCTGCTCCATCTCACCGTCGACACCGGGCAGGCCGGCGAAGAGACCTTCACCCAGTCGCCCTGGCTGGCCACCAGCCACACCCAGGCCCGACGCGCCCACACCGACGAGCCTGGCTGACGCCGGCCCAGCAGCACCGGCAGTCGCAGGACGGCCGCCCGAGGACAGGAACCGCGACCATGAACCCGCACACCGGCACGGGCCCACCGCCGAGGACCGGCGACCGCGCCCCCAGCCGCCCGGTACGCACGCCACCGATCCCTGCCCGGCTCGCCCTGCGCCCGCCGACCTTCCCGCCCGGCCCTCTCTGCGGCGCCTGGTGGCCCCGCACCGATGACCTGATGGCCGAACTGCCCGCACTCACCGAGGCGTTCGACGCGACGCGAGGACGCGTGTCGCGCATGGCGTCCCACCGCGACACCTGGCCGGCGGCGCCCTGCGACCTGCCCGTGCCCGGGCACACGGTGAAGGCCGCGTGGTTCGCCTCCGGTTTCGACCCGCACACGATTCGGCTCTTCTCGTACGGCGTCGGACGCTGGGACCTGCTCGTCGTCCCACCCCGGACCGAGACCGCCACGGCCGCACGGCTCATGGCCGCGGCTGCCGACCCCGCGCTCCACCTCACCGCGAGCGAGCTCCTGGCGGCCGAGCGACGCCTCCACGCCAAGAACGAGGCCGTACGCGATCAGGGGCAGACGGAGCAGTGGGAGGCCGAGGGCGGAGCACCGAGGCGAGCATGGGCCCCCCTCTCCGCTCCGGCAACTGTTACGGTCCGCGACCCCCTTCTCGCTTCCCGCCAGGTACGCTGAAGGAACCGAGGGCACGACGCATACCGGCGACGGACCGGCTTTCGCTCCCGGCGCACCACGATTCCGGACGGTTCGTCGCCCGGACAGGGTCCGCATCACGGCAGCCTCTGCCGCCCGACTTCGACGCGGATGTCGTGGCCACCACGTTTCGCAGGCGACCGGCACGCAGAGCGCAGCCGGAACACCGCCCCCCAGCCGCGCAGGAGAGCGTGGCCTCACCCGACGGCCGCCCGTCCACGCCACCACAGCAGCCGAGCACCCGGCCGCGCCTCCCCCGGCCTCTCGTCTCGGCCCGGCGGGAGGAATCCCCTCACCGAGGCCGAGGAGCCCCGTCATGCCGCTCGATTCTTCCGCGACCGTTCCCTCACCGGCGGAGGCCCCGCCGGATCCCGTGGGCCCGCCTCGGGCTTACGACGGAACGGTGCCCTTCCCGTCCGACGGCCCGGCGCCCGCACGCGGCGGTGCCGAGCGCGTGTACGTGGCGGTGACGGCGGCGATCGTCGTCCTGCCGTTCCTGGCGCTCGGCACGGCGGGCTGGTGGCTGTGGGGAAGCCTCATCCGGCCCGCCGACATCGTCCTCGCGCTCGTCCTCTACGTGGTCACGGGCCTCGGCGTCACCGTCGGCTTCCACCGCGGCCTGACCCACGGCGGCTACCGGGCGGTCCGGCCGGTGCGTATCGCACTGGCGGTGGCCGGGTCGATGAGCTTCCAGGGGGACGTGATCAGCTGGGTCGCCACGCACCGTCGCCACCACGCCTTCACGGACCGGCCCGGCGACCCGCACTCCCCGTACCGCTACGGCACCCGTCTGCGCGGCCAGTTGCGCGGTCTGCTGGACGCCCACGTCGGCTGGCTGTTCCGCAACGACCCCACGCCCGCCGACCGGTACGCCCCCGACCTGCTGGCCGACCGCGACATACGCGCTGTCGCCCGTGCCTTCCCGGCCCTGTGCGTCCTCACACTCGCACTGCCCTTCGGGATCGGCTGGGCAGTCGGCGGCACCTGGGTCCACGCGCTGACGGCCGCGCTGTGGGCAGGGCTCGTCCGCATCGCCCTGCTCCATCACGTGACGTGGAGCGTCAACTCCCTGTGCCACGTGCTGGGCAAGCGGCCCTTCCGTACCCGCCGCCACGACCGCGCCACCAACCTGTGGCCGCTCGCCCTGCTCTCCTTCGGCGAGAGCTGGCACAACCTGCACCACGCCGACCCCACCAGTGCCCGGCACGGCGTCGACCGGGGCCAGATCGACCCCTCGGCCGCCGTCATCCGACTCCTCGAACGGCTCGGCTGGGTGCACGACGTGCGCTGGCCCACGTCGGACCGGCTCGCCGCCCGCCGGGCCTGACCCGAACCCACCGCTCCACAACCTGTCGAAGGAAACGCCATGATCACCACAGCGCCACCGGCACCGCCCGCACCGTCCATCCGCCCTCTCCTCCGCCTGCGGCTCGCGCCCCACAGCGTGCTGCCGCGTCGCCTCGACGGGGTGTGGTGGCCACGTTCGTACGACCTCCTGGTGGAGCTTCCGCAGCTGCTCGCCGCACTGCCGCGCGCCTGGGGACACATCGCCGGCGTCACGGTGAACGGAGCGGCCTGGTCCGCGGCACCTGGCCGGATGCTCGTCGCCAACCAGGTCGTACGACTGCGGAAGACGGTCGCAGCGCACGCCCCGGACACCGTCGTCCTGCTCGCCCCCGGCCACGGCCGCTGGGACCTGCTGGTCGTGCCGCCCGACACGACCGAGGAGGCGGCCGAACCGATCATGACCGCCGTGCTCGGCGACCGCGCCTGACCCGCCAGGAGTAGCGTGGACGCGAGTAGGTTCCGAACAGGCAGGTGAGCACGATGCCCGATCCCGATTCCCCGCCCGCGGCAGGTTTGCTGGCGGACGGTGCACACGAATCCATGCGTCCCGGAACGGCGCTTCTGCGGCTCACCACCACTCACGAACGCCGGAGCATCCTCGACGGCGCGTGGTGGCCCCGTTCAAGGAGTCTCGCCTCCGAACTGCCCGGCCTGATCAGCGCGCTGACCGAGCGCCTCGGGCCGATCACACGGATCGGCCTGGACGCCGCGGCCTGGGACGCACTACCGACGCGGGTGACCGTCGACGACCGTGTGGTGCACATCGACGTCTTCTCCGTGGGCGACGAAACCGCGCTCGTGACCCGAGGGGACCAGGACCACTTCTCCCTGCTCGTGGTCCCACCGGACACGCCCCCCGAGGCGGCGCGAGCCGCGATGACCGAAGCGGTCCGATCCGGCAACCTCAAGCAGGCCCAGCAGATCCTGATCGACACCAGCCTTTGACTCGGCCCGGGATACGCATGAGCGAAGGCACACGCGGCCGGCTCGTGCGTTGTCGGCGCGCCGGCGGAGAGGAAGCGGTTCCCCGCGGCCCGGAAGCCCGTCTGTCGGAGGTCGTGCCCTCGGCGCGCCCGTAGGAACGGAGAACCACGGTCCATCACGGTGCGATACAAGCTGAAGGCATGGGGGATACAAACCGCGTAGGCGCAGGTCAGATCAGACGCCACCCTGGACACGCGAACCCTGACGTCATCTGTCCGGTGCCTCCACAAGATCGGGTAGAGGCCCTGTGGAAGGGGACCGTCGTCAGCATCTTGGCCGAGGGGTACGGGGCCCAGGTCGCGTTCCGCGAAGCAGCGTCCGTCTGCGTCGGGCGGGCTGTGCTCAGGTGGGCCGGGGGGGAGCCCGTAGTCCGATGTTGTATCCGCCCTGTGGGGTGGGTTCGGCGGTGAGGGTGCCAGTGAGCAGTTCGGCGCGTTCTCTCAGGCCGATCAGGCCGTGCCGGGCGCTGGGCAGGGCGACGGACGGGCGGGTGGGGGCGGTGTTGGTGACGGTGACGCCGAAGTGCTGCGCGTCGTGCCACAGGCGCACCTCGGCGCGGGCGCCGGGGGCGTGCTTGCGTACATTCGTGAGGGCTTCTTGGACCGTGCGGTAGACGGTGCGTTGGGCGGTTGTGCTGATGCTGGGCGGGAGCTCCCCGGTCAGGGTGGTCTCGATGCCGCTGTTGGCGATCAGCTGCTGCAGGTCGGCGAGGGTGGGCTGCGGGGTGAGTTCGGTGTCCTTGCCGCCGGAGGCGCGCAGCAGGGTGACCATGTGGCGGAGTTCGTCGAGGGTGTTCACGCTCAGGGTGCGGATGGTGCGGGCGGCGTCGCGGGCGTCCGGGTCCTTGGCGGCGACCTGCAGGGCTCCGGCCTGCACGGCGATGAGGCTGACCTGGTGTGAGACGACGTCGTGCATCTCGCGGGCCAGTTGGGCGCGTTCGCGGGCGAGGACGGTCTGGGCGTACAGGGCGCGTTCGTGTTCGCGGGCCACTTCGACCTCGACGAGTTGGCGGGCCACGTCGCGTCTGGCCTGCACGAGCTGGCCGCACAGGATCGGGGCGAAGGCCATGGCCAGCGTGTAGACGAACTCGATGAGCGTCCAGGTCCGGTCGCCGGGAAACGTGTCGCCGGAAAACGTGTCGGACAGGGGCCAGGCGAGGGCATGCGTGGGCATGATGCCCGGCGCGGCCCGGGGCCACGGCTGGTGCGGGTCAGGAGGCGGCGGCCGCCGGTGCGGCTGAGACCACGACGGCCACCCAGGCAGGTATGGAGACTCGCGGTGTCGCACCGGGCAACGCCGGGGAAACCCATCCGGTCGTGGACACCGCCCTCCTCGACCGCGTCCACGACGACGTCGCGGACAGCCGTGACGTCGATGTGGTCCGACTCGTCCGAGAGCTCCAAGTTCAAAAGGCGCCCGTCATCGGGCGCGATGTGGTGGCCGAGCTGCCGCTCCCCGAGCAGGGGAAGAACCTCCCGCAGCTGCTGTTGGTCCAGCAGTCGCTGCACGCGGACTTCGTCGTACCCGGCGTCCGGGAGGCGCTCTGGCGACATCTCCCCCGCTTGGCGCGCACGCCACCGCTCGGTCCCAGGTGATCACGGCTCGGCGTACGTATGCGCCGGCCCCCGCCTCGTCACGAATGCAGGCCGCCCGCCTGCGTGCGCAGGAGGGCGGCCTGTAGGAGGTCCTCGGCGTCGCAGGCCCGTCTCACCCGCCGGGGCGGCCCGCCGGGGTCAGGAGCTGCGTCGCCGCGAGCTGCGCGTACAGCTCGTCCTCGGCCACCAGCTCCTCGTGGGTGCCGACCGCGCGGACCTTGCCCGCGTCCATGACGACGATGGGTCGGCGTCCGTGACCGTCGACAGGCGATGGGCCACCACCAGCACGGTGGTCTCGCGTGCGGTCTCGGCGATGACGTCCCGCAGTGCCAGCTCGTTGACGGCGTCGAGCTGCGAGGTCGCCTCGTCCAGGAGCAGCAGCCGGGGCCTGCGCAGCAGCGCGCGGGCGATCGCGATGCGCTGGCGCTCGCCGCCGGACAGTTTCGTGCCGCGGTGCCCGACCGGGGTGTCCAGGCCGTGCGGGAGACGCTCGACGAGGGCGTCGAGCCTGGTCCGGGTGAGGACCTCGCGTATCTCGTCGTCGGTCGCGCCGGGCGCGGCGAAGACCAGGTTCTCCCGCAGCGTGCCGGCCAGCACCGGCGCGTCCTGCTCGACGTATCCGATGACGGACCGCAGCTCGGACAGCGGCCACTTGGATCTTGCCACCGGACGAGAGCCGGTCGACCAGCGTCTTCGTGGCCAGCGGCTGCAGCAGCCCTCCGGCGGCCCCTACCAGCGCCAACAGCAGACCGAGCGCTACGGCCCACCGGTGCGGACGGACGTACCCGTACAGCGCCTTGAGCGTCTCGCTGGTGCGCAGGGACTCGGCACCCGTCGCCTCCGGGGCGGATGCGGTGTTCACAGAATTCCTTTCCTACGTGGTCGGCCGCGCACCGCGTCGGCGGTTGCGGGCATCGGCCCGCGCGGGGGCCTTGGGGCTCGGCTCAACCGGTCAGTTCGACTGCCCTCGTGACGAGCATGTGCACAACCTCATCGCGGAGTTCAGGACGTACGGCGGCCAAGCAGAGGCCGCCCGCCACCAACGCCATGCCGAGGAACTCCCAGAGCTCGCTCCTGCCTCGCCTGGCGCTACCACGACCCGCCGCATCGGCCGGTGGCCGCCTGGTGGTGTCGAGCTCCCTCTCATGCGCACGGTGTGTCATGGCACCAGCCTGGAAGCCCGGTCCTTCCGTCGGCCATCCGGCGATCGTCGGGTGCACCCCCGCCAAGTGGCTGGAGCCGCCTGCACAGTGAACCCGAGCAGCCAGAACCGGCGAGGGGGAGGCGTGACCCGGTCGGAGCGCGGTCAGAGGCGTCGTGCCTCGCGCAGCCCTTGTGCGTAGTAGCCGTCACCGTCCAGCCGTGAGGTGCCGCCCTTGTCGCCCATGGTGGGGCCGCCCGCGTTCTTCCGGCTGGAGATGAAGCACGGGTGGTCGGCGGTGTCCAGGCCGAGGTAGATACCAATGTGGCCGATCCGTCCGCCGGGCAGTTCCCGTGTCTTGAAGAAGACCAGGTCGCCGGGCTGGAGCTGCTGGATGACGGCGGGGTGGCGGTCGGTGAGGGGGATCACGGGTAGGCCGAGCCGCCCGCGGGCGATCGCGTCGGGGGTCCGCTGCAGCCCGTTGCCCGCCGCGTTGTCCCTGCTGTTCAGCGGGAATCCCGAGCGGTATCCGTACACCAGCCGGACATAGCCGGAGCTGTCGACGGAGCGGGCGCGGTCCTTCTCGGGGCGGCGGGTGACCGCGTCAGGGAAGGTCCAGGGGATGCCCAGGTAGTCGTAGAAGTCCGAGTCCGTGCGCGGCTTCGGCTTCCCCTGCACAGCACGCCCGGAGTCGCTGGGGGTGCTGGGCGTGTAGCGGGCGGCACCGCTGTATTTGACTCCCGCTGCCGTCGTCCGGGCCGGGGCACCAGCGATGTAGTCGAAGGGTGGTCGACCGCCCCCCCGCCTCGGCAAGGTTGTCCCGGTGACCGACATCCAAAGCGCCAAGGAGGCGCGTCGCCAGTCCTTACCCGCATCCGAGTCCGCCACGGCGACGGAACGCCCTTCATCGACGGCGCGGCTGGTCGGGTGGACCTCGCCCGTGCACTGGACGCCGCAGCGTTGTTGGTGCCCAACTCATGCCCAAGAGGGGGTACTTCAACTGACGCGCCATGGTGGCCACGAACGGACCGGGGGGCACGCAGGCTCGGCGGAAACGTCTCAGGCGATGTCGTGGATGTTGTGCTCGGCCAGGTCGGATGCGTGCCGGGCGATGGCGCGGTAGTCGGCATCGTCATGGAGGACGGCGAGGCCGTGGTGGGCCGCGGTGGCCGCGATGACCAGGTCGACCGCCGATGCGCTGCGGTGCTCTCCAGCCCGGGCCATGCGGTTCTGCACCGCGCCGATCCAGCGTCCCGCGTTCTTCGGCACCGACACGTCGGGGTACAGGTCGGCGAACATCTCCACGATCTCGTCGTACTCGCGGCCGTTCCGAGCACTGTGGAGGAACTCGGTGCGTTGCACGTAGCAGGATGCGATGGCCCCGGCGTCGATCGCGTCGTACCAGGCCGCTTGGAGTTTCGGATCGCGGAGTAGGCGGACCAGGCCGGAGGTGTCGAGCAGGTAGATCACCGGCTGTTCTTCTCCGCCCGGTGCAGGCGCTCGGCGTCCTCGACAGCACCCCACTCACGCGCCCGTTCGAAATGACGGCTGATGCGTGCCGCACGCTCCTGCTGTTCGGCGTAGAAGTTCAACGCGAGATTGACCGCCTCCTTCTTGGTCCTGACCTTGGCCAGAGCCATGGCGCGTTCGAGGGCGTCGTCATCGATGTCGATCTGCGTCACAGACATGTGGCGCCTCCTGCGATGTTGGCAATGTACATAGAAGGATACGTCACCAACATCGACCCGCAAACACCGTCAGGCCGATGCAACCGATCTCGCCGGTACCCCCGGAAACTCTCGCCCCTCTGGAACGGTCCCGATATCTGCCCGACCAGTCCGCCGAAACCGGCTGCCAGCCAGCCGTGCGGTAGGACCTCAATGCATCACCGCGGAATGAAAGGACGATCGCCCGGCCACGCCTGCCGTAGCGTGAACCCCCAACGCATCCGGTGTGTGCACTCGCGACGAGCCTGCTCGAAGTAGACAGCCGAGCAAGCCGAACCCGAGGCATCGGCCTTCGCGCTCACCCAATATCCCGCCGATCCGCGGCGTCGCGCCCATAGCGTGCCCGTAAGAGCGGACAATCACGGTCAACAGCGGCGCCATGGACCCTCACGAGCACCACAGGGAGGAGGTACATGAGCAGGTCAGAGGCGTAGAGCCCGCCCAAGCGCCGTCGCTTCCCAAGCTGAGAGCGCGAGTTCGATTCTCGTCACCCGCTCCAGAGTGAACCCCAGGTCGCGACCTGGGGTTCTTTTCGTCTAGACCAATTTAGGGGCGCGCCCTCCGCGCGCGCTCTGAGTCGAGATCAGTAGGACCTCCAGGGGTCCCGTGGGTGCGAGTTGAGGCACCACAGGGCGAGATAGGCGACTTGCCGGCCGCCTGCCAGTGCTCGGTCTGAGGCAGCCAGGCAACCGTCGCCCTTTCGCAAGAACAGCTGCCACTCACCTGGGGCCGATCGCCGAGAGTTGGCACTTCTCGCCTGGGCGTGGACGATGGCGTGTCCGGAATGCGCCGCGCTGGACGCCGACGCGGTGCGGCGCCAGCCGATGCGGGGGTGGCGAGGAGGCCGCTGTCGAGCGGCCGACACGGAGTGACGAGGTCACCGCTGCCCGGGCTCACGCCGGTTCGAGGTCGGCTGATCTCTGCGCGGACGATGGCGGGATGATGGCCGCCATGCGCATCCGCATCGACGCAGTCGACCTGCCCGGCCTCACCCGCCCCGCCTCTGCCGACGGCGAAGTCCCCGCGTACGACAACGTCCACGTCGCCGTGCAACGCCGCGCCCGTCCCGCCGAACTCCTGGAGCCACAGCCCGGCGACGCACCGTCCGCGACATGGACCCTGGAGTGCACGACGAGCGCCTCGCCGACCGGCATCGACATCAAAGGCCCGTACGTGCAGGACCGTCTGGGCCGACGGTTCATCTACCTGTCGTGGGGCACGGTCGACGAGGCGGGCACCTTCACGATGTTCCGCCGCGCCAAGCTCATGCTCGACGTCATCCCCGCCGACGTACTCGGCGCCGCAGCACGCGACGGGCTGCTGGTCGGACGCCTCGGCCTGACCGACGCGCAGGGCGGGCCCCTGTGCGCACGCGTCGAGCCCCCGCACATCACCTGGACCGCCGAACGCGTCGGCTAGGTCCACGGCCCGTGGTCCCCGCGCCGTCTTCCGTTGCCCTGGTCGCCTCGTCGATTCGTGGCGGCAGGCGCGGCGCTGTCAGACGTCGTCACCGTACGGGCGGGACGACGTGTGGATGCTCACGGCAGCCGCCGTGCCACTGCCGTTGGCGTCTCGCTGATCACCCGCCCGTACTCCCCGTAGGCCATCGACATCGTGGCCTTCTGGGCCGATGTGACCTTCGTCGCGGTAGTGGCGTCTCGGCAGGTGTTCCCCGTTGCCCCATCCGTTGATGGCGATGGCCGCGGCGCACGGTCCATCGACCAAGGTCATGGCGCTGTGGCCGGAAGCGTTCGGGAGGAACACCGCGTCCGCGCGGATCAATATCTGTATCCGCGAAGTGAGAAATAGGTGCGGCACGCGGAAAGTATTCCTCGACCGCCGACCAGAGTGGAATCAATGACGGCGCAGGGCCGACCGTGCCATGCTAATGTCGATATCAGTTGCAGGTGTGGTTGCCAGAAGGTTCATTTTCCGACGGGTTAATCAGCACGGCGACGCGGAATCCGCACAGGGCGAATTCCGGACATCGTCTCCGAAGGAGAAATGATATGACTACTGGCACCGTGAAGTGGTTCAACGCGGAAAAGGGCTTCGGCTTCATCGAGCAGGACGGCGGCGGCCCCGACGTCTTCGCCCACTACTCGAACATCGCCACCCAGGGCTTCCGCGAGCTCCTGGAAGGTCAGAAGGTGTCGTTCGACATCGCGCAGGGCCAGAAGGGCCCGACGGCCGAGAACATCGTTCCCGCCTGA